>JAFSWD010000184.1 GCA_017444675.1 Lachnospiraceae bacterium | reverse complement strand
GGGGCTTCCGGATGCTTTTCCGGATACATCCAGCCTTTATATTGTCTGATCTGATATTTTTCGGTATTTTCTTTTTGAGTCAACGTCTCGTAACGGTAGTTACGGGGCGTTGTTTTTATGGCTTCGGAAAAATGGCGGTTAAAACTGGAGACCGAGTGGAAGCCCACCGCTTCCGAAATGTCCAGAATGGAATCCTCCGTACTTCTTAACAGATCGCAGGCTTTGGTTATCCTGGTGCTGTTTATAAAGTCCAGGGGACTGGTGCCCATAATGGAATGAAAAAGACGTCTGAAATGTGTGGGGCTTAAGTGACAGATCTCTGCCAGGTAATCCACATCGATCTGCTTTGGATAATTGTCTTCGATATAGTCCAGGACAGGGGATATGACCATGGCATTTTCGGGAGGATTTTCCGAGGCTGTCACCAGAACACCGCCTTCGCTCTGGATCCTTGTGAGCTTTACTATAAGGGACATGAGCAGCCCTGCGGCGCAGACCCTGTAATGGGGTTTTTGGGCCTCGAGCTCATGAACTGTGTCCATAGCCAGCTGATAGATCTCGGGATAGTTATCACGGCTAAGGATATACTTGTAATCCTTATAGGCTGAAACCGAGAGATCGTAGTTCTTGACAGTGGCATTGGGGATAAGGTTTTTCATAAATTCCTCAACATTTATGAAAAGATAGGACCAATGACTTTCCGTGCCTTCGCCGGACCAGGTGGTGTGGGGGATGTTCCTTGGAACACAGGTCACATCGCCGGCCTTAAAGAAAAGGGGCTCCTTTCGACCGTTAAAGGCCATATAACCGCTGTCGGAATGGCAGATACCGATCTCCAGGCAATTATGAAAATGAAGATTGGGACTGGGAGTGCTGGATATCCTCCAATAGTCTCCCGAAAGAAGGAGAACGGGAAAGTCATGGGGGAGATAATAGTTTCTGTATTCTGCGACTGCATTTCTGGATTTTGGCATTGCACACCTCTGTACGTTTTATGATTTGTAGATTTTGACCTTTTATAATCACTTTTGAACGAACAATAACAAAAAAACACGTAAAAAATATACTTTTATTTCAATATCCTATAAAATATTACTAAAAAGCAGTGAAATGGTAAAGGGGATTTAGTAGAAAATTCCTATACATGACCGAGAATATTCTAACATAAATGGTTGAAAATGCATAGTTTTATTTTTGCTATGATTAGAAAATCATTAAAAAAAGGATAATAATTAAGACTAAGGTCCTTCGGGATCTCATGTGAAGTGTTAAGGAGAAACAACAATGGCAAAAAACAGAGCAGCTTCGATAAGAGCAAGAAGAGAGACCAAAAAAGCTGTAAAAAGGGATTGGCAGCTTTATCTCATGTTGCTGATACCGGTAGCATTGGTAGTGATCTTCAGTTATGCATCCTATCCGGGTTTACGCATGGCATTTATGAATTACAAACCGGCTAAGGGCTATTCGGGCAGTGAATGGGTCGGAATGGGGATGTTCAAAAAGATCTTTAATGATTCGGACTTTATCAGAGCATTAAGAAACTCCCTTTGCTTTAACCTTCTGGATCTGTTTGTGGGATTTCCTGTTCCCATTATCCTGGCACTTATGTTAAATGAACTCAGACTTTTAAGGTTCAAGAAGGTATCTCAAACGATCCTCTACCTTCCGCACTTTCTTTCCTGGGCGATCATCGGCTCTGTGGCTTACACCATGTTCCGTCCTTCATCGGGACTTGTAAATATGGTCCTCATGAAGGCAGGGCTCATAGGATCCGGTATTCCCTTCCTGACAGAAAAATGGCATTGGGCGGTAAGCTATCTGCTCATAGGTGTATGGCAGGGAATGGGATGGGGCACCATCCTTTATCTGGCGGCTATTACCAGCATCAACGGAGAATTGTATGAAGCGGCAATGATAGACGGCGCCGGAAGATGGAAGAGAATGTGGCACATCACGTTACCGGGTATAAAGGGAACCATAGTTACACTTCTTATCATGAATCTGGGAAGAGTAATGGGAAGTAACCTGGAAAGACTTACGGCATTGGATAATACTCAGGTCAGAGATTTCGAGTATCAGCTCGCGGTTTACATTTATGAAAAAGGTCTCGGCAGCGGTAAATTCTCTCAAGGTACCGCAGTGGGACTGTTCCAGTCATTGGTTGGTCTGATCCTTGTTCTTGTGGCGGACAGGGTTGCCAAGTGGCTTGGAGAAGAAGGCTTATTATAAACGGAGCGTGGATCATATTATGAGTATTTTTAAGAAAAAAGAAGAAACGAACAGTTCATCCGACGGAAGCAGAGCGATAGTTAAGCTTCATGTCAGTGACTTCGTAATAGTTTTTGTTTTGATATTGCTTTGTGCTACCTGTATTTTTCCCTTTTGGCACGTGCTGGTAAAGTCCATTTCCGGTAACGGAGCGGTAATGGCCAAGGAAGTTTACTTCTGGCCCAAGGATTTTTCCCTGGAAGCCTATTCCTCTGTTTTTGGAAATTCATCCATGACAAGATCCATGTTGTACAGTGCGGGAGTTACCCTGATCTTCACCTTACTGGGAATGATAGTCTGCACATGTGCCGCTTATCCTCTTTCCAAAAAGAGACTTAAGGGAAAAAGGTTTTTCACTTTCATCCTCATGGTACCCATGTACTTTTCAGCCGGAATGATACCCGCCTATCTCCTCATGAATAACCTTCATCTGATAGATACCATGTGGGTACTTATCCTGCCCCTGATTTATTCACCTTACAACATGCTTGTAATGAAAACCTATTTTCAGGGTTCCATCCCCGATTCACTTGAGGAATCTGCGTTTTTGGATGGAGCAACCAATATGCAGATATTGGGAAAGATCGTGATCCCATTAAGTAAGCCCATCATTGCCACGCTTTCATTGTTCTATGCTGTGGGGCGTTGGAATTCCTATGCGGATAATATGTACTATATCACTTCGGATAAATTGAGACTTATCCAGTATAAGCTCTATCTCCTCGTAAAAGGAGCGGAGGCTTCCATAAACACATCTCTGGGAGATGTGGGAGGAGCCACCAATACGGCAACTCCTGAAGTGCTTCAGGCAGCTTGCATCATGTTTGTTACCATTCCCATCATTATCATTTACCCTTTCCTTCAGAAATATTTTGTTAAGGGTGCTATGATCGGAGCGGTAAAAGGTTGATGTTTACCTGCATAGTGCAGGTTTACATATCGTGACTACACACGAAAATACAGGAGGAAAATTTTATGAAGAAAAGCTTCAAGAGACTCCTTACCGCAGTGCTTACCGGAGCATTGGCCGTTTCAATGCTTGCAGGATGCGGAAAGGATAAGACAAACGGCGGAACGGTGGATAACATTTCCAAAACCGTTGCCGGAATTGAGGGATGGTCGGCATTTAAGGACAAGGTTACCTTAAGGATCCCCGTATATCAGCGTGCTACTCCCAACGGTGCACCTGATGCCGCAAATAACTACTGGACTCAGTGGGTTCAGAAGGAATTCGGCGACAAGTACAATATCAATGTGGAATATGTAGCTCTTGCCCGCGGACAGGAGAATGAACTCTATGCTGCGAAGGCAGCTGCAAAGCAGCTTCCCGTTTGCTGCTTCGAGTATGACTATCCCGATGTTACTCTTTATCAGAGCGAAGGTTACTTCTCGGAGTATGATAAGGACTGGTTCGCACATATTGCACCTACCTATTGGAAGGCTATGACAGACAACGGTCTTGATAAGTACACAGACATCAATGGTGAGACAGTACTCCTTATCGGTACAAGACCTTACGGTAAGACCAATTATCAGTTCGTTACTTTCTATCGTGCAGACTGGGTAAAGGCTGCAGGTTATGATGAGTATCCCGAAGATCCCGATGAACTTCTCAAGATGTATGAAAAGATCAAGAAGCTGGGCCTCGGCGGCGAGCATCTTCTCGGCGGTACAAAGGTTGAAGGCAACGGCGTAGATCAGAACTATCCTTACAGAACCTATCCTCAGGATAAGCTCCTCTGGGCTACAACCGGTGACTATTCCATTCCCGCTCTTTCAACAGAAGCTCAGAAAGCTTTCCTTAAGTGGCAGAACAAGCTTTATAATCTGGGATACATCGATGACGAGTACAATACAAGAACTTCCGATTATGCTATCAGTGATTTCGTAAGCGGAAAGACTCTTACCTACAGTTGCTATGCTACAAACAATGTAGATGTTTTAAATCAGTTCTATACAGCAAATCCCAATGCTTCTCTCGGTATTGTTGTTAACCACGGCCCTAAGACATTTGCTGACGGCACCTGCAATGCATTCCGTCCCAACGGTATCTTCGGTGAGTACATCGGATTCTCTTCACAGGCTACAGAAGAAGAGAAGACGGCATTTGCTATGTACCTTGAGTGGATGAGCCAGCCCGATATTCTCTTCACCTTACAGTGGGGCTTTGAAGGCGTAAACTTCAATTATGTTAACGGTACACCCGTTTCCGTAGCAGATCAGTCAGGTATTCTTGAGCAGCAGAGCCACAACAACAACGTTGATATGTGGTGTCTCGTAACAGCTACCAGATCTCTCGGAAATGTTGACAAGGATATCCAGGCTATTACTCCTACAGGTTACAAGGATTCCGATGCTTTCCTTAAGCAGATCAAGGCCAACTACGAGGGTCAGCTTGCCTGCTATGAAGCAGGTCTTGCATCACCCGATTGTATGTTCCAGGTATCCATCGCATCTTCCGATGAATACAAGAACACCCTTCTTTCCAAGTACGCTGAACTCCGCGATAAGATCGTTATGGGTTCAGAAGCGGATTTCGAAAAGAATTATAAGGCAGCCAGCGATGAGTACCTTAAGGCAGGCTACCAGGCTATCATTGATGAGAAGACAAAAGCTTTCAATGAAGGCAAATATAACTAAGTTTATTATTAGGTTCATGCAGACCTCCCTGGACATTGGGAGGTCTGTGTTGTAAAGGGGAGAAAAACGGGCTTTTCTTCCCTTCAGAGCACAGAAAAATATGAAGTGATTATAGAGTTTATTGAAGTTTTGAGATAAAATAAGATCAGCAAATTGCCCCTTAAGGGCGGAAACGGAGAAGCATATGAATTTAGAGATGAATGAACAAGAGATCAGGGAAGTCATTGACAAGATCGTTAAACGTACAATGAAAATGGACCTTACCTGGGACTGGCCCTGTGGAGTAGCTTATTACGGCATAGCGGATGCATATGAAAAAACAGGAAACGAGGAGTATCTTAAACTTCTTAAGGACAGAATAGATGAACTTATCGATCTTGGACTTCCCAAGGTCTGGACGGTAAACGCCTGTGCCATGGGACATTGCCTTGTAAGCCTTTATAAGGCTACAGGCGAGCAGAAGTACTGGGACATCGTTATGAGCAAGATCGAGTACTTAAGGAAAGATGCCCTGAGATTCGGAGATAATGTTTTACAGCACACAGTATCAGCAAACAACGATTTCCCGGAACAGTGCTGGGCAGATACTCTCTTTATGGCAGCGTTTTTGCTTCTCAGAGTGGGAGTTGAGCTTAAGGATGAGGATATAATAAATGATGCTTTAAATCAGTGGTATTGGCACATCAAGTTCCTGCAGGATCCGGAAACAGGCCTTTATTATCACGGTTGGGATAATATCGCGGGAAATCATATGTCCGGCTTCTATTGGGGAAGAGCCAATGCATGGGCTGCCTTCACCATGTCCCAGGTAGGAGAGATACTTCCCAAGTGCTATCTCTATCCCAAGTACATGGATGTGGCAGGTTCTTTAAACGAGCAATTGGGAGCAATAAAGCTTCTTCAGACTGAAAACGGACTTTGGAGAACCATCCTGGACGATGAAGAATCCTACGAAGAGATTTCAGCTTCCGCAGTTATCGGAGCGGCCATGGTTTCAAGAGGAAATCCTCTCCATACAAAATATATCAACAAGACCATTAAGGGAATGCTGGCAAACATCAGCCCCGATGGCAGAGTGTTGAACGTTTCCGGAGGAACTGCCGTAATGAGAGACAGAGACGGCTACAGAAACATTTCCAAGGATTGGATCCAGGGATGGGGTCAGGGACTTGCTTTGGCATTCTTTGACAGAGTGCTGATCTCGGGAAAGATCGCTAAGGATGGAGCACTGTAATATGTTACATTTTGCTTTTAATGAGATAGAAAAAGGGAAAAGGGTAAGAAACAGTGACCTGTATGACAAGACCCGGGGTTACGGATTCATTACGGACAAGAATGAGCCTGTGCCCGGTCTCGGGAACCATTTTACTCTTCCCTCTTACTATAAAGATGAAGATGTGGTAAAGATATCAGAGACAAAGGAGGGAGTCTGCATAGATCAGGCTGAGAGCTGTAAAAGGCTGGATGCGGCTGAGGGCAGACTCATTCCCCTTATGTTTGCCGCCGATGTATCGGAATACGGAAATTACAGGGTGAGAGTCAAGTTTACCGCCACCGGTGAGGTACTGGTTTTTACCGGCAGCAGAAGACTGTCTTTCAGACAGGATATCCTTGTCAGAACTACGGTAAACATTTGTCTGGATGTTAACGTAAGTCGGATCATTCCCCGAGGACAGACAGAACCCGGAGAAAGAAGGACCGTGTTTGTTTCACTTCTTGGACAGGATGCGGTACTTTCAGAAATAGAGATAGAAAAAGCAGATACACCCACCGTATTTATTTACGGTGATTCCACTGTGACGGATCAGCCCGCCGATTACCCCTGGGCGCCGGGAAGCAGTTATTCCGGCTGGGGGCAGATGCTTTCCGATCATCTGCAAAATGTGGCGGTATCCAATCATGCACACTCAGGTCTTACCACTGAGTCCTTCAGAAGCGAGGGACATTACGATATAGCCCGTAAGATGCTTAAAGCCGGCGATTATGTTATGATGCAGTTTGCGCACAACGATCAGAAGCTTGCTCACTTAAAGGCCAAGGAGGGTTACAGAGACAGGGTGGTGGCCTATATAAACGAAACCCGTGAGGCAGGAGCTTTTCCCATCATAGTGACACCTCTTGCAAGAAACACCTGGAAACCTGATAAAGGCGGGTATAATGACCTTTTGAAAGAATATGCCGAGGAGTGCTTTGAGATAGGAAAGGACTTTGAAGTCCCGGTGGTGGATCTTCACGGATTCAGCATGAATGAGATCCTTAAGGACGGACTTGAATCTTCCAAGAGATTCTATTTCCCCAAGGATTATACTCACACCAATGACTACGGTGCTTATAAAATGTCCCGTTATATTGCGGGGGAACTGGAAAAGCTTACGGGAGATTATGCACCTCTTGCAAAGGCTGTAACCGTGGACGATCTGGAATGGAAAACAGATGAGATACCTGTTGTGCCTGAGATCCCGGAGAGGTTTAAGAACAGGGAAAAGCAGGAAGAAGTTTCCGGCACATTTTCGGATGTGGAAAGACCCGATGACAGACTTTTGAGAGCGGAAGCTCTGGACATGGTCATAAAGGCGGCAAAGTTTTTCCCTACCAACGTGTTTAACGATATTTACGACGATATAGTGGGGCACGAATGGTATGCCGGAACGGTTCAATGTGCTTTTCAGAACGGTATCATTCCCAAGGGGATGGTAACAGACGGAAAGTTCCGACCGGAAGAGAAAGTAACACTGGAAGATCTTATGTGCTTTACGGTTTCGGCCTGTGGAAGCAGAAAATCTCTGCCTGCGGCTAAGAAGACAAGATATGACAGTGTTTGCGATGAATATGCAAAACAATATATGGGAGTAGCGGTTGCCCTGGGTCTTATAGGTGAAGATGAAGATCCCAAGAGGACTGTAATAAGAAAGGATGCGGCTAAGCTGTGCTCGCGTCTCGGTCTTTAAAGGAGAGAATACATGAAAAAAGGAAGTTTTACTCTGCCCGGAGAGGCAGGATTTGAAAAGCTGACCCTGGAGTTGGCGGACAGATGGGGAGCTGATGTTATCAGGGACAGTGACGGTACAAAGCTTTCCGATGAGATCACAAATGCCGGATACGGTATTTATTCCACCATCTGCATTATCAGAGATCATAATGAATGGGCAAAAAAGAATCTTGATAAGCTTCAGCAGACATTCCTTTGCACAGAGCCCGTAATGGCAAAGGGAACCGATCTTAAGATAGAGATCATGAAGGATTTCTTTGAAGAGCAGTTCAGTGTGAACGATACCGAAAGGGCCATGAAGTACTGGCAGGTATATGACAGGACCACTGACTGCGAGGTCGACAAAGACAATTGGAAATACGATCCCTTATCAAGATCCGTATGCATAAAGAACGTTACACCCTGGCATGAATATACGGTGAGCTTCCTGGCGTACAGGATCTGGGAGGAGATCTCCATGTATAATCACACCACCAACCATTGGGACAAGGAACATCTGATGCAGATAGATCCCATCTATCCCGAGACCAGAAAATACCTTAAGGACTGGATGGATAACTGGTGCAAGGAGCATCCCACCACAACGGTTGTGAGATTTACTTCCATGTTCTATAATTTCGTATGGATCTGGGGCAGCAACGAGAGAAACAGAAATCTCTACACCGACTGGGCTTCCTACGACTTCACCGTCAGCGATCTGGCTCTTGACGAATTTGCAAAGAAATTCGGATACAGCATGACAGCGGAAGATTTCATCAATAAGGGCAGGCTTCATGTTACTCACACACCCGGCAATAAGAAAAAAGCCGATTGGATGAGCTTTGTAAATGACAATGTTATAAGCTTCGGCCGTGAACTGGTGGATCTGGTCCACAGCTACGGCAAGAAGGCATATATGTTCTATGATGACAGCTGGGTAGGCACTGAACCTTACAATGAGAGATTCTCGGAGTTCGGCTTTGACGGTATCATAAAGTGCATCTTTTCCGGCTTTGAGATCCGTCTTTGCGCAGGCGTTAAGGCGGAGACCCATGAGATCAGGCTTCATCCCTATCTCTTCCCTGTGGGACTGGGCGGACTTCCTACCTTTGCTCCCGGCGGAGACCCTGCAAGAGATGCAAGAAAGTATTGGATAAATGCACGCCGCGCTTTGCTCCGCGCAAAGATCGACCGTATCGGACTGGGAGGATATCTCCATCTGGTACAGGAATATCCTGACTTTGTACAGTGCATAGAGGACATCGGCGATGAATTCAGGACCATTAAGGAACTTCATGAAGCGGGAGCACCCTATGTTATAAAGACCAGGGTAGCTGTCCTGCACTATTGGGGCAAGCTTCGTTCCTGGACTCTTTCCGGTCACTTCCATGAGACTTATATGAATGACCTTATCCATGTAAATGAGGCACTTTCGGGACTTCCCGTCGATGTTTCCTTTATAAACTTTGAAGATGTTAAGAAGGGTTGCTTAAAGGACTATGACGTGGTGATCAATGCCGGTGCCGAGAACAGTGCCTGGAGCGGCGGAGAGGCCTGGAACGATCCTGAGATCGTTAGCCTCATAAATGAGTGGGTATATAACGGCGGTACCTTTATCGGTGTCAATGAGCCTTCAGCTACCGAGGGAGGTCAGCATGTCTTTAAGACGGCAGGTCTTCTGGGTGTGGATGAAGACACGATAGAGAGGATATGTCACGGAAAATGGGCATTTGAGGTTGACAAAAAGACCGGAGAAAAGTATATTCCCAATGGTGGCTTTGTTAAACTTCGTTCCAAGGTTCATCTGACTGACGGTGTTGCGAATGTATATGCCTCGGAGGACGGATTCCCTGTGTTCACGGAGCACAAGTTCGGAAGGGGCAGGGGCTTCTGGCTTTCTTCTTTCGAAACCACACCCGAGAACAACCGTATGCTGCTGAACCTGCTGCTGGACTGTCAAAAGGACGGTTCGGACAAGTACATTACCGACAATCTTCACACCGAATGCGCTTTCTATCCTGCCGGAAACGTGCTTGTGGTGATTAATAACACCGAAGAGGAGCAGAGCACTGAGATCAAGACGGATTTCGGAACACAGAGCTTCACCTTAAAGCCCTGTGAGACCAGGATCGTTAAACTTAAATAGGAGGATATTTAATGATATATCTTGCCATTGATATCGGAGCCTCCTCCGGCAGGCATATAGTTGCCCGGAGGGAAAATGGACAGATCGTGATGAAAGAGGTTTACCGTTTCAAAAACGGACCTGTCAAAAAAGACGGCGCGCTGAACTGGGATCTCAACAATCTTTGCAACGAAGTGGTAAACGGACTTAAAGCAGCAAATGATGCGGGCTTCAAGCCGGACTGTGTAGGCATAGACACCTGGGGCGTTGATTACGTGCTCCTGGATAAAAAGGATGAGCCCATCCTTCCCGTTTATTGTTACAGAGATGAGAGAGGTGCTGTTGCGGCTGAGAAGGTTCATAAGATCCTTCCCTTTAAGGAACTTTATAACCACACAGGTATTCAGTTCCAGCCCTTTAATACCATATATCAGATGTTCTGGGACAAGGAAGCGGGCAGACTTGATAAGGCTTCGGATTTCCTGCTCTTACCCGAGTATATCGGATTTTATCTGACAGGATCCAAGGCTCATGAATATACCAATTGCAGTACCACAGGACTGGTAAACGCGGATACCAAAAAGTGGGATAAGGAGCTTATTGAGAAGTTAAATCTTCCTTTAAGTTTCTTTGAAAGCCAGCCGGTTACCGCTCCCATCAAGCTTGGTAAGCTGAAAGAGGATATAGTGAAAAAGGTGGGATTTAATTGTGACTTTATTCTTCCCGCCACACATGATACAGGTTCGGCAGTAGCCTCTTTAAGAGAAACGAAGGCTGAAAATGCCATCTTTATTTCCAGCGGTACCTGGAGCCTTATGGGCGTTGAACTTTCAAAGCCCCTTACAGGCGAAAAGGCTCTGGCTGCAAACTTCTCCAATGAGGGAGGTCTCGGAACCATAAGGTTTTTAAAGAACATTATGGGACTTTGGCTGGTTCAGTGCTTAAAGAAAGAGCTGAATGACAAGTATTCCTTTGCGGAACTTGCAAAAATGGCATCCGAAGCGGAAGGCTTTGATTACAGGCTGGATGTAAATGCCGAAAAGTACATGGCTCCGGAATCCATGACAGACACCATAAAGGCTGAGTGCAAAGAGAAAAACTGGCCTGTTCCGGAAACACCGGGTGAACTGGCAAATGCCATATATGTGAGCCTTGCCCATTGCTATGACGAGGCGGCAAAAGAGCTGGAAGCCATTACCGGAGAGAAATTCGAAAATATATGTATTATCGGAGGCGGCTCCAATAATACATATTTAAATGATCTGACAGAGAAGATCACAGGGAAAAAGGTGATTTTGGGAAGCCCCGAAGCAACCGCCCTGGGAAATATACTTTTACAGGAGGAATGCATGGCGAAGCCATCTGTAATGCATTCCGACGAAAGGGCAGGATCCGATAAGGATCGTGCCAATACATTATAAACAGGAGGAATGCTATGTATAATGATGCAAAAGAAGCTTATAAAAAGCTTGGCGTTGACACTGAGAAGGCGCTTGACACATTAAAGAACATTACAGTTTCCGTTCATTGCTGGCAGGGCGATGACGTGGTAGGTTTCGATTCCAAGGAGGCTCTTTCCGGAGGTATCCAGACCACAGGTAACTATCCCGGAAAGGCAAGAACACCCGAAGAGCTTATGGCGGACTTTGATAAGGTGCTGGAGCTTACACCCGGTAAGAAGAAGCTGAACCTTCATGCCTGCTATGCCATCTTTAAGGACGGAGAGTTTGCTGACCGTGACGTTATCGAGCCCAAGCACTTCGAGACATGGGTAAAGTATGCTAAGGAGAGAAAGATCGGTATCGACTTTAACCCCACATTCTTCTCACATCCCATGGTTAAGGACGGACTTACACTTACTTCCCCCGATGATGAGGTACGTAAGTTCTGGATCAACCACGGTAAGCAGTGCCTTAAGATCTCCGAGTATTTTGCAAACGAGACCGGTATTCCCTGCGTTATGAACATCTGGATCCCCGACGGCTTCAAGGATTATCCCGCCGATCGTCTGGGACCTCGTAAGCGTTACATGGAATCCCTGGACGAGATCCTTTCCGTTCCCTTTGACAAGACCAAGGTTTTCGTTACTCTTGAGTCCAAGGTTTTCGGTATCGGACTTGAAGCTTATACCGCAGGTTCAGCAGAATTCTGCATGAACTACGTTAATTCCCGCCATATAACTCCTCTCATGGATAATGGACATTATCATCCTACAGAGATGGTATCTGATAAGATATCTTCCATGTTGCTGTTCAATGACAAAATTGCTCTTCATGTAACCCGTCCCATGAGATGGGATTCAGACCATGTAGTCCTTCTGGATGATGAGACCAGAGAGATCATGAAAGAGATCGTTCGCGCAAATGCTACAGACAGAGTATTTATCGCAACAGATTACTTTGATGCTTCCATTAACCGTATCAGCGCATGGGTAACAGGGCTTCGTTCCGTTCAGAAGGCACTTCTTTATGCACTTCTCGAGCCCGCAAGCTTCAAGGCACTGCAGGATGAGGGTAACTTCACTGAACTCATGGTACGTCAGGAAGAGCTTAAGACCATGCCTTTCGGCAGCGTATGGGAAGAGTATCTTAAGCGTGAGAACAAGGTTTCCGATTACTACAGTGTTATAAAGAAGTATGAGGATGAGGTTCTCTCCAAGAGAAAGTAATTCTGATCTTAAGAATGCCCTTGCTTTAAGGGCATTCTCAGAGCGTCGACAAAGTCCTTTTTTCAAAGAACTATGCCGACGCTGATTTATTTTTCTCCATTTC
>JAFSWD010000183.1 GCA_017444675.1 Lachnospiraceae bacterium | reverse complement strand
GTAGTGGGTCTTGCCCAGCTTATTGCTTACTTTTTTGAAAGGGAGTTGGGAAGGACCACGAATATATATGCTGTGGTTTACGTTCTTTTTAACATCCCTCTTTTGATCCTGGCTTTCAGAGGGATCAACAGGAGATTTTTTATTCGTACTCTTTTGGGAGTAGGAAGCGTGGCTTTCTTCGGTATTATCCTTAAAAGTCCCGAGACTCCCATCATCGAGAATATACTGACTGCCTCCCTTATAGGCGGTATGATCACCGGAACGGGTACGGGACTGGTGCTCTTCGCCGGAGGAAGCAGCGGCGGCATGGATATCATCGGAGTATTCCTTTCCAAGAAGAAACCCAATGCATCCGTGGGAAAGGTAAACATTATATTTAATTTGCTGCTCTATACCGCAGTGCTTTTTGTGAACGATCCCGAGATAGTGGTTTATTCCATAATCGTCATGGTGGCATCCTCCATGACCCTTGACAAGATACATTATCAGAACATAGCAGCTAGATGCATGATCTTCACAAAAATGGAAGGCCTGGATAAATTGATAATGGAAAAGACCTACCGCGGTGTTACGGAATGGGAAGGTAAAGGCGCTTATACCGGACAGGGGGAGCATATCCTGGTTTCCTGCATAAATAAATATGAGGAACGTGAATTTATGGAGATCGTGAATTCCATCGATCCCCACGCTTTCGTTATAATCGACGAAAACATCAAGGTGAAAGGTAACTTCTTAAAGAAGTTATAATTAATTACTTACGAAGGAGGGCTTGAATATGCTGATAACTTTTTACGGAGCTGTTAATTCCGTTACGGGATCATGCCACATGATCACCACGGGAGCACATAAGATACTGTTGGATTGCGGTATGTATCAGGGCGGAAAGACACTGGAAGCCCAGAACACGGCGGATTTTGAGTTTGTACCCTCGGATGTGGAATGTGTTATCTTAAGTCATGCACATGTGGACCACTGCGGGAGACTGCCTCTTCTTGTTAAGAGAGGATTTAAGGGACCCATCTATTGCACGGATGCCACAGCGGATCTTCTTCAGATCATGCTTCCGGACTGTGCTTATATTCAGGAAAAGGAAACGGAATGGGCAAACAGAAAGCTTTTGAGAAAGGGTGAAGAACCTGACCTTGAGCCGATGTATGACCAGAATGATGTTAATGAGACTTTAAAGCTGGTAAAGCCGGTGCTTTACGATCAGCAGATAGATATAAATGAATGCATAAAGATAGTATTTAACGATGCGGGACACATTCTGGGTTCCGCCATTACGGAGCTTTTCGTTACAGAAGGGGAGAAGACCGTGAAGGTGGTGTTCACCGGAGATATAGGCTGTACTGACAGACCTATCCTGAGAGACCCCGTTAAGATCAAGAAAGCTGATTATGTGATCATGGAGTCCACCTACGGTTACAGACTTCACGAAAGCAACGAAAAGAGCCTGTCGGAACTTCTGGAGATCATAGAGAAGACCATAAAAAGAGGCGGAGACGTGATCATCCCCTCCTTTGCGGTGGGACGCACACAGGAACTGATATACGAACTCAATGAGTTTTACAATAACAACGAACATTACCATGATTTCTTAAAGGATGTTCATGTTTATATCGACAGCCCCATGGCTATAAGTACCACCATGGTATTCAGAAGGAATGCCCAGAGTTTTGACGATGAGACCAGAAAGAAGATACTGGAGGGAGATAATCCTCTGGACTTCCCGAACCTGCATTTTACAAAGACCAGTGCGGAGTCCATGCTCCTGAACACCGATCCTTCGCCAAAGATCATCATTGCGGCCAGCGGAATGTGCGATGCGGGGCGTATATGCCATCATCTTAAACACAACCTTTGGGAAAAGCGTAACAGCATAGTCATTGTCGGCTATCAGGCTGCAGGCACCCTGGGAAGAATGCTGGTGGACGGGGAAAAAGAAGTTTCCGTTCTGGGCGAGAAAGTGGCTGTAAAGGCAGAGATATATAATCTGGAAGGTTTTTCCGGACATGCTGACAGGGACGGTCTTCTTGACTGGGTATCCGGCTTTAAGACGCCTCCTACAAATATTTTCCTGGTACACGGAGAAGATGATGCAAAGGACAATCTGGCGGGCCTTATAAAAAATAAATTTGGATTTAACTGTACTCCCATTCATGGAATTACCTCCATCGATACGGATGAGGACGGCAGCGGAATGACCATGGAAGAAGTGGAAGAGGATCTGGTGGACTATGAAAAGGTCTGCGCGGTCAGAGACAAGATCCTGGGCATCCATGAATCCATAGAAGATCTTTTGTACAGTGCAAATCTGGCGGTGGGAGAGAAGATAACCTCTCAAAGACTGGCGGATATAGCCAACATAGTCGCTGAGCTGGAAAAGGGTACCATAAACCTGGGAATGGCTGTGACAGAGCAGGGAAGAGTGAATGTGAACCACAGCGGCTTTTCCGACGAGGCCATCGAAAAGATGGCAGCTGAAGCGGCTGCGGCAGGTGAGGATGAATTTGATAAGTGATCCGAGATTACGGAACCGGACAGATCATGCCCGGTTCTGTTCTGTTATAAGCAAAATTCGGATTATATTTTATGGTTAAATCACGATTTAACAGCGAGGAAAACACTATGGTTACCGAAAGAACAAGAAAAATACTGGAAATACTTGATAAGCAATACGGAACGGAAATGTATTGCTTCCTGGAATATAATAATGCCTTTGAACTCTTGATAGCCACCATACTGTCGGCTCAATGTACGGATAAAAGGGTGAACCTGGTAACAAGGCATCTGTTTAAGCATTACCCCGATGCTTATTCTCTTTCCAAAGCGAATCTTAAGGAAGTGGAAGAGGAGATCCATGAGGTGGGGTTCTATCACAATAAGGCAGCCAATATCATAAACTGTTCCAAGATGCTGGCAGAAAAGTACAAGGGCGAAGTACCCGCCACCATAGAAGAACTTACGGCACTTCCCGGAGTGGGCAGAAAGACCGCCAATGTTATATTGGGTAATGTATACCACATTCCAAGTATTGTTGTGGACACTCATGTGAAAAGGATATCAAAAAGGCTGGGGATGACTGAAAATACCGAGCCGGAAAAGATAGAGCATGATCTGGAGAAAGCATTGCCCGAGGATCATTGGATATTGTGGAACCTGCACATCATCACCTTTGGGCGGGAGATATGCAGCGCTCAGAGACCGAAATGTGAGGAATGCTTCTTAAGAGAATATTGTACGGAGAAAAAATGACCCTTTGGGGACGGGGTTAGGGGTTCACTTTT
>JAFSWD010000182.1 GCA_017444675.1 Lachnospiraceae bacterium | reverse complement strand
TGACTCCTCCCGTGACCTTTTTAAATTCCTCAAGGACTCCCGGCTCCATGGCCTTTATGAGAGGCCTGTAATCCTCATTGTATTCCGTATGGGTAAGGAACTCCATTTCCTTCTCCCATGCGGCTCTCGCTTCACTTATCTCGTTCTTGTAACCGCTTAGGTACTTTTCCTTTTTAAGAAGATCCGTAAGTTTTATAAGCGCTGCCTTTGCATCACTTACCAAAGGCTGTCCGTTCATTTTCAGGCTGTGATATCTCGATACGTTGATCCACAGGAAATCCACATCGGGATCCGCAAACAGTTCCTTGGAACCGGTGGTAAAATCCGAAAGCTTGGTTCCCACACCTATGATGAGATCCGCTTTTCTTGCCATCATGTTGGCGGAAAGATTGCCCGTTACTCCCAACCCTCCCAGATTGTAAGGATTTTCACTTCCCGTCGCACTTTTTCCGGATTGTGTCTCAGCATAAGGGATATTAAAGCTCTTACAAAAATCCAGCAAGGCCTCTCCGCTTTCCGAATATCTGACGCCGCCGCCTGCGATCACCAGAGGTCTGCTCTTCTTTTTAATAAGCTCTGCCGCATCGTTCAGTTCTTCCTCCGCAGGGACCCTTCTTGTGATCTTCATAACTCTCTTTGCCAGAAATTCCTCAGGCCAGTCAAAACGCTCTCCCTGTACATCCTGAGGAAGAGATATGCACACTCCTCCGGTCATTTCCGGATCGGTGAGTACTCTCATGGCATTTATCATGCCGCTCATCAGCTGCTCCGGCCTTGAGATCCTGTCCCAATATCTGGATACCGGCTTAAAAGCATCACTGGTGGTAAGGTTCAGGTCCCAGGGCTGCTCCACCTGCTGCAATACCGGATCCGGCTGTCTTGTGGCAAAGGCATCTCCCGTAAACACAAGGAGAGGCAGGCTGTTGGCAGTGGCATCTGCCACAGCGGTAACCATATTTGCCGCACCGGGTCCGATGGAAGAAGCACAGGCTATGATCTTTCGTCTGTTATTCTGTTTTGCAAAACCCGCTGCCGCATGGGCCATGCCCTGTTCGTTCCGTCCCTGGAACACCTTGAGATCCCCGGGATCTTCTTCCAGCGCCTGTCCGAATCCAAGCACGAAACCGTGTCCGAAGATGGTGAAAACACCTTCCACAAACTTGGTTTCCACTCCGTCAAAGGAAACATATTGATTATCAAGAAAGCGCACCAGCGCCTGTCCTACCGTAAGATTAACAGTTCCCATAGTCCTCTCCTTTATTCGTTTAAAAGCCATACATGTTCCGGATCGTTGTCCCTTGTGGTCCAGGGATCGTTGGGAAGATGTCTTATCATCCAGCAATAGTACATGTTGTATCCGGGAGCCGCAGCCATGGGATGAGTGAGACCACCCGGTATCTTAACGCAGCTTCCGTCTCTCGATTTAAAAACATTGTCTCCTATAAAAGCAGCTCCGAAGCCCTGAGGCTTTTCAAATTTAAAGTAATAAACCTCGGGCTGTCTGTGGGAGTGGGGCACATAGCTGGACCATCTGCCGGCCTTGGTGATCACTTCCCCTATGACCATATTGGAATAGGGTGCATTCTGATAATCAAATACGGTGAGGACTTCACGTTTTGCCGTACCTTCCCACCGGGTTGCTCCCATAAGCTCTATCTTATTTTCTTCGGGAGTATAAAACACGGTGGCAAACTCTCTTTCATTTCCAGTCTTTTGTACAATGATCTCGGAATCGGCTTCTGCGATCACTTCCGCTGACTTTCCCCTGCTCAGGTGAAGGCAATAGGGCGGTTCTTCAAATACATTTTTTCTCGAAGCCTGCTCCTTCTTTCCTTCCCAGGCATATATCACCTTTCCCTCCGTCAGAAGGATGGCTGTTTCATCTTTTCTGTCTGCGAACTTAAGGCAGTCCCCTTTTTTCATCCTAAAGACCTTTATATCCATCATCATATCGGAGTCTTCCGTCGATACCTGTTTTACCCCGTTTTCGTCAAATTCAGGTCTTTCAAACATGCTCATGATCTGTTTTCCTCCCGTGTTTATTTATCCTCTTGCCACCATTTCGCCGTACTGCTCTTTTTCTTCTTTAATAAATGCCTTCACCGCCTCGACTCCGGGCATATCTTCGGAGCAGGCGTGGCTTGCCACCAGCATGGCAGCTTCGGCACTGCCGAACTCAAGACAATCCTGAAGGTCCCAGCCTTCCATGAGGCCGTAAAGGAAAGCGGAAGCATATCCGTCCCCGCCGCCGAAGCTCTTTAAAAGTTTTACGGGAAAAGGCTTTATGGAATAATTGTTTCCATCATCCGTATAGGCTGTGGATCCTTCCTTACCGTGCTTTATCACCACGATCTTTGCTCCGCATTTATGCCAGTAACGTGCAGTTTCTTCATCATCCATGCCCGGACATATGAGCTTTCCGGTCAGATCGAACTCTTCACGTGATCCCAGGATGATATCCGCCTCTCTTGCAACCGTGGAATAATAGATCGAGATCTCATCCTCATTCTTCCAGGAATAGGGTCTGTAGTCTATATCAAATATGACCACGGTACCGTTTCTCTTCGCAAAACGAAGAGCCTTAAGAACTGCTTCCCTTGAGGGGCTTTTTGAAAGCGCGGTTCCGGATATAAGAAGAGAAGCACTGTTCTTAATGTATTCCTCATCTATCTCCGTAACATCCAGCTCCAGATCCGCTATGGCATCGCGGTACATGAGGATGCTGCTTTCCGTCTCGCTTTTGATCTCCGTAAAGGTAAGCCCCAGCTTCTCGCCGTTTTTTGCTCTTACAAGATTTGAAACGTCTATCCCTTCCGATCTGAATCTGTTCTCTATAAAGGTTCCGAACTGATCGTCGGATACTTTTCCTATAAAGCCCACCTTTTTACCGAGCCTTGCCATTCCCACCGCTATATTGGCCGGAGAACCGCCCAGGTACTTTTTAAAGGTGGTGCTCTCGTTCAGAGGCTTGTAATAATCCGTAGGATTAAGATCTATGGCGGCTCTTCCCAAAGGGACTATGTCAAACCTTCTGTTTTTATCAAAATCTATATATCCCATTTGATCTCCTCCCGTCTTTTATATTTCCTTTTTCATTGAAAAAACCTGCATATGTCTTTTTATGTTTTTGTATGCGCCCTTCATCATGGAATCGCTTAAGGAAAAGTAGTCCGTCTTTTCCCCCTCCAGATAGGTCTTGGCCGCATCCTTCACCGCGCTGAAGGTAGCTGTTGCCACGTTTATCTTGGTGATCCCCAGTGAAATGCACTTTCTGAAGTCCTCATCGCTTATCCCCGAACCTCCGTGAAGCACAAGAGGAACAGGTACCAGACTGTTTGCTTCCTCAAGGATCTCAAAATTCAATTTGGGAGCTGCCTTGTAAAAGCCATGCTGATTTCCTATGGAAAGGGCTATGGCATCCACTCCGGTCTCTTCATACAGTCTTTTTACCTCCTTTGGATCGGAATGTATCCGGGAAGCATCTCCCGTACCGTCCTCGGAAACTCCCAGCTGTCCCACTTCCGCTTCCACGCTGGCGTTGTATCTGTCAGCCATCTTTCTTACTTCACTTGTGATCTTTATATTTTCATCTATGGAAAGCTTGGAAGCATCTATCATTACAGATGTGAATCCCAGATCCAGTGCCTGTCCGATGGCCTGCACATCCAGTCCGTGGTCAAAATGAACCGCCACGGGAATACTTGCATTCTTTGCCGCAGCTATCATCATGGGCGCTATCTTATCCAATGGAGAAAAGGGCAGCCTGACCTGAGCTATCTGTAATATCATGGGGACTTGAAGTTCTTCCGCTGCCTTCACGGCTCCAAGTATCATCTCCATATCCGCCACAGAAAAAGCGCCCACACCATAACCACCTGCTTCAGCCCGAAGCAATATATCTTTCATAGGTACCAGTGACATTATCTACTCCTTTCAACCTTATCACATTTTTGTGATAAAATTGGTGTATTTTTGTTAGATTTATGATAAATCTATCATCTTTTCCCGGGTAGGTCAATGTCATTTTTCCCAAAAAATTGGTAGGTTTGATGCGGAACGCCTGATATTATCTTCTCTCGCCCTTACATGCCGTAACAAGGCGAACCTTATTCTGTTCGCAGTATATGGCCGCTTTTCTGTCAATGGCATCATCGGTAAAGAAAGCGTCCATCTCACCGAGGGTGGTGAAATTTAAAAGTGAACTCTTACCGTATTTGGACGAATCAGCCACCAGATATTTCTTCGCCGAATGGGCCATGGCCGCTCTCTTCACCTCAAACTCCAGAGGGGAAGAATTGGAAACGTCGCCGAGTTCGGATATGCCTGCTGTGGCTATAAAGGCCTTCTTTATGTTGAATCTGGCCAGAGTCTTTGCCGTATCCGATGTGACAAAGGAATTCGTCCTCCTGTCAAGAGTTCCGGGAAGGCAGAAGATCTGCACATCAGGCAGCTGGACTCCTCTCACGATGGCATTTAAGTTGTTGGTGATCACCGTCACATTCTTTTTATCCGTCAGATAGTCAAGGATGTACATGGTGGTGGATCCGGAATCGATGAAGATGATATCACCGTCTTCCACGATCTCTGCCGCTTCCCGGCCTATCTCCTTTTTAATGTTGGAATTGGTCATTTTACGCTGCTCAAAGGGTATCAGCGAATTTTCCTTGATGCTGGAAACACCGCCGTAAACCTTTTTGATGGTCCCCTTGGAACAAAGTTCCGCCACATCGAGACGGCATGTATTTATGGAAATATCAAAAACCTTGCACAGTTCTTCCATGGACACATGCTCCTTGTCGATGATGTACTGCTCCATCCTGCTTATCCTGTAACTCTTCATAGCCATTATAAGTTCCTCCCTTATTTATATAAGTGACCCTTCCTTTTCCGGGCTCACCCAACTTCTGTTTTACGGGCATATCTTTTGTCAACTATAATTTATACATCAAAATTTCATAAAAATCAACAAAAGAAAGTAACTTTTTGTAAATTTAGTTGTTGAATTGTATTTATTCGGGTGGTATAATGCACTTGATTTAATAAAAAGGTGCTAATCTTTTGTTAAGTACCTTCATTGGGCAAAGCCCCCCTAAAAAATCAGGACTATATATAACGGAGGATTTAACTATGGTAAAATTGGGTATCATCGGTGCCGGCAGGATCGGAAAGGTTCATTCCGAAAGCATCACCTACAATATTAAAAATGCGGAGGTCCTCTCCATTGCGGACCCCTTTATGAGCGACGATACAGCGGCCTGGGCAAGAGGTCTGGGTATAAAGAACGTGTCCAAGGATTATCACGATATACTTAATAATCCCGAGATAGACGGAGTGCTCATCTGCTCTTCCACCAACACCCATGCGGATATCGCCATCGAAGCCATCAAGGCAAAGAAGAACGTATTTTGCGAAAAGCCCATTTCCCAGGATCTTGCAAAGATCAAGGAAGTAATGGAAGCTTTAAAGGGAACCGGTCTTAAATTCCAGGTAGGTTTTAACCGTCGTTTCGACCATAACTTTGAAGCTGTGAGAGAGGCTGTTAAAGAAGGTAAGGTCGGGGATGTTCATATTGTTAAGATCACCTCCCGGGATCCCGATGCTCCTTCTCTTGACTATGTAAAGGTTTCCGGCGGAATTTTCCTGGATATGACCATCCATGATTTCGATATGGTCCGCTATCTTTCAGGCAGCGATGTCGAGGAAGTATATGCCAACGGTGCATGTCTTGTAAATCCCGCCATTAAGGAATGCGGAGATATAGATACAGCCATTATCACCATGAAGCTTAAGAACGGCGCCCTTGCGGTCATCGACAACTCCCGTAAGGCAGCCTACGGCTACGACCAGAGGGCTGAGGTCTTCGGATCCAAGGGCCAGGTAGCGGTAACCAATGATGCTCCTTCCACCGCCGTTATCAGCACCGAATCGGGGGTTACCGGCGAAAAGCCCCTTTACTTCTTCTTAGAGCGTTACATGGCTTCCTTCTCCAAAGAAGTTTCCATGTTCTGCGATGCCTGCGCGGGCAAGGGCGATGTCCCCGTGGATATTAACGACGGTCTTCAGCCCGTACTCATCGCGAAAGCAGCCAAGAAGTCCCTTGAAGAGGGTCGTCCCGTTAAACTTTCCGAGATCATATTCTGATATCATAAACATTTTTGTTTCCTTTCCCTCCGTCGGAACCGAGTCCGGCGGAGTTTTTTCTTGCCAAATGCCGGATTCTGGAGTAAAGTAGATGACGGGTAAAAATCCAACAAGAAAGAGTGTATTTATGTCAATAAAATTTAAAGATGATGATCCTTGCTGGTGCGGAAGCGGTAAAATGTACTGCAACTGCCACAAGACCTTCGACCAAAAGATAAAGAAGATACGTCTTCTTCTTCATAAAGTTCCGGGGAGAAATCTCATAAAAACTCCGGAACAGATCAAACGCATCAAAGAAAGCGCCAAGATCAATGTTGCCGTTCTCGACTATATCCAGGACGTGATAAAAGAAGGAATGACAACAGCCGAGATCGACAGGATAGTCTATGATATGACCACAAAGATGGGTGGCATTCCCGCCCCTCTAAACTACGAAGGATTTCCTTTCAGCGTATGCACCTCCGTAAACGATCAGGTGTGTCACGGTTTTCCTTCGGATAAGGTGGTACTTAAGAGCGGAGACATTATAAATGTTGACTGCTCAACCATTCTGAACGGAGCTTATTCCGATTCCTCCAGGATGTTCTGCATAGGCGATGTGGATCCGGAAGTAAGGCGATTGGTGCAAATAACCAAAGAATGTGTAGAGCTTGGTTTTAAGGCCGTCAAGCCATGGGGATTTCTTGGCGACATGGGCCAGGCAGTACACGACCATGCATATAAGAACGGATTCACTATCGTCCGGGAGATAGGCGGTCACGGTGTCGGAAATGAATTCCATGAAGATCCTTGGGTTGGTTACCATACGAAGCGGGGAACGGACATGCTTCTTGCCCCCGGTCTTATGTTCACCATCGAGCCCATGGTAAACATGGGTAAGGAAGGCATATTCATTACCGACGAAAACGACTGGGAAGTCTACACTGACGACGGACTGCCGTCAGCGCAATGGGAGATCCAGGTACTTGTTACGGAAGAAGGCGCTGAGATAATATCATGGTAAAGCAAAATATAACCGATACAATATCAGTTTCACAAAAAGGGGTGGAAAAGGACTGTATGAATGTAAAGATCAAAAGTGGGAACTACTCATGCGTGATCAGTTATCACGGTGCAGAACTAAGAAGTTTTAAAAAGGATGAAACGGAATACATTTTCCCTGCGGATCCTGAATTTTGGCCCAGGTCATCACCTGTGCTCTTTCCTATAGTGGGAGCTCTTAACAACAAGACCATCAGGATAAACGGCAAGGAATACTCCATGGCTCAGCACGGTTTTGCCAGAGATACGGATTTTAAGCTGCTGGAAAAGACGGAAAGCAGTTGTATCTTTTATTTGCGTTCATCCGAAGAAACAAAGGAGCTTTATCCCTTTGATTTTGAACTCAGGATCGAATATGTGCTTATAAAGAATCGTTTGACCATATCCTGGAGGATAATAAATATCGGTGCGGAAACCATGTACTTCTCCATCGGTGCGCATCCCGCATTCTGCTGTGAGCCTTGCAAGTCCAGCGTAAGACTCTTTAAAGACGGCAGAAGGCTTGATTATTTTGAGAATCTCGGTTATGCCGCAGGCACTCTCACAGGTGAAAGATCCACGGTAAAACTGGATGACGGCAGACTTCTCTATAATCATCACACTTTTGATAATGATGCCTATATACTTGACGGACGCCAGGCAGACGAAGCGGAACTGCTTGATAAGAACGGCACCAGACTTGTTACTGTTCGTTTCGAGACTCCTGCTCTCGGCATCTGGTCTCCCACCGGCAAGGATGCTCCTTTCATTTGCATAGAGCCCTGGTACGGTATCCCGGATCCCAAGGGCTTTAAAGGAGAATTTAAGGACAAGCCTCTTTCTCTGGCCTGCGAACCCGGCGGAAAAACGGAAAAGAGCTATACCATCGAGATCCATTAGATTTAAGACAGATAAATACAAAGGCCCGTTCTCCTTTTGAGAACGGGCTTGTTTTATTCTCCGTTTTACATTTGTATTACTATTTCAACGAACCATATGATACAACAAAGAAAGATATTTCTCCGGTTTTAAAACTTATGGGTTTTCTATTTTGATTTTTTGTGGTATTCTGTTTGGCGTTTTTACTCTTATTTGCGACCTAAGATCATAAATTGTGCTCATTATGTTTTGAAAGGTTTTTAATATGTGGATGATATTGGTCTTGTTTTACGGTGTTGTAAAGGGTGCCCGTGAAGCTATAAAAAAGAAAGCACTGAAAAAGAATTCCGTTATCGAAGTTCTGGTGGTGTATACCCTTCTCTCATTTATCTTTTGCCTCCCCCAGGCAGGAAACGCAGGTGGTCTGGCTGCGGCACAATATGCCCTGATAGCTTTTAAATCCTTTTGCATAT
Organism: Lachnospiraceae bacterium; assembly: GCA_017444675.1. GTDB lineage: Bacteria > Bacillota > Clostridia > Lachnospirales > Lachnospiraceae > RGIG3528. The sequence continues at coordinate 2,435 of JAFSWD010000182.1, read as the reverse complement.
TCATCGCCTGGATCTGCAGTTTTAAAGCCATAGATCACCTCCCCATAAGCATGTACGGCGTATTGGATCTGTCAAGAGTACTGTTTGCCACATTGCTTGGCGTGGTGGTGCTTCATGAGACCATGAACGGGATGCACATCCTGGGTCTTGCCATAGTGCTTTTGGGTCTTATCCTCCTTAAATTCAAGCCCGGGTTCATTAAGCGGGCAGAAATGAAGGAAATGCTGGAATCCGGAACAGCCATGGAAAAGGTGAGATCCGCTGTTTCCAATGACAGTTCAAAGACCTGGATATATGTGCTTCTGGCCTTTGTCTCCTGCATTTTAAATGCAGTTTCCGGTACTCTGGACAAGATCCTGATGAAGGACATGAACAGCAGCCAGCTTCAATTCTGGTACATGCTCTTCCTGGTGATATATTATCTTCTCTACGTTGTCATAACCCGCACAAAGATCGGCTCCTCAGCCTGGAAAAACGGCTGGATCTGGGCTCTGGCCATTTTGTTTGTGGCTGCGGACAAGGCACTTTTTATAGCCAACGGAGATCCCGCAAGCAGGGTTACGGTAATGACCCTTATCAAACAGACCGGGACCATCGTTACGATCCTGGCGGGAAAATTTGTCTTTAAGGAAAAGAATGTGGCCTACCGCCTCTTCTGTGCCGGAGTGATCCTCATAGGCGTTGTGCTGGGCGTGCTGGCTTAACGTTTTTGAAAACGGCTTATTTACAGTGTTTTCCCAGCTACACCCATCTTATCTTATAATAAAGAAGAAATAATAAATAATTTTTCACTTTACCACTTGACATTGTTGAAAAAAGGTGTAAAATCCATTCATACATTAAAGCGACAAAGGGGTCGCAGACTTACAGGATAAGTCTGCCCCTTTTTTATTTTTTCAGCAAAGGAGCAAAGCTATGTTGACAAATGAGTATTTAAAAAGAGTTATGGACAGCGTAACCAAAAGAAATCCCGGTGAAACAGAGTTCTTCCAGGCAGTAAGCGAAGTTCTCGAATCACTTGAACCCGTTATCGAAAGACATCCCGAGTACGAAAAGATGGGTATCATCGAGCGTATCACAGAGCCCGATCGTATCATCAAGTTCCGTGTAGCCTGGGTAGATGACAATAACAAAGTACAGATCAACCGCGGTTTCCGTGTACAGTTCAACTCTGCTATCGGTCCCTCCAAGGGCGGATTAAGAGTCCATCCCTCAGTTTGTGAAGGTACTCTTAAGTTCCTGGGCTTCGAGCAGATCTTCAAAAACAGCCTTACAGGCCTTCCCATCGGTGGCGGTAAGGGCGGAAGCGATTTCGATCCCAAGGGCAAGTCAGACATGGAAGTTCTCCGTTTCTGCCAGTCCTTCATGACAGAGCTTTATCGTCACATCGGTCCCGACGTTGACGTTCCCGCCGGCGATATCGGTGTAGGCGGACGTGAGATCGGTTATCTCTATGGTCAGTATCTCCGTATCCGCGGTGCATCCGAGTCCGGCGTTCTTACAGGTAAGGGTATCTCCTTCGGTGGTTCCCTGGCTCGTACAGAAGCTACAGGCTTCGGTCTTTGCTACTTCACAAACGCTATGCTTAAGGCTAACGGCATGTCCTTCCAGGGCAAGACAGTAGTCATCTCCGGTAGCGGTAACGTTGCTCAGTATGCTCTTGTTAAGGCTACAGAGCTGGGTGCAAAGGTTATCACACTCAGCGATTCCAACGGTTACATCGTTGATAAGGACGGTGTTGATTTCGAAACCGTTAAGCAGATCAAGCAGGTTAAGAGAGGAAGGATCAAGGAGTATCTTGAGACCCATCCCAATGCAGAATATCATGAGGGTTGCAAGGGCGTTTGGACAGTTCCCTGCGATATTGCTCTTCCTTGCGCTACCCAGAACGAACTTGACGAAGAATCCGCTAAGGCTCTTGTTAAGAACGGATGTAAGGTTGTTGCGGAAGGCGCTAACATGCCCAGCACAAAAGAGGCTGTCAGCTACTTCCTTCAGAACAAGGTTCTCTTCGGACCCGCAAAGGCTGCAAATGCCGGCGGCGTAGCTACCTCCGAGCTTGAGATGAGACAGAACTCCGAGCGTACAAGCTGGACCTTCGAGCGCGTTGATGAGAAGCTTAAGGGCATCATGGAGAACATCTATGCTAAGTCCGCTGCAGCAGCTGCAGAGTACGGCCAGCCCGGAAATCTCGTTCTCGGCGCTAACGTTGCAGGCTTCCAGAAGGTTGCCGATGCTATGATGGCAGAAGGTATTTTCTAAGTTTTATCCGAAAACTTAAATCTAAATTATTGATAACTGACTTTATTTCGATAGCTGTTCAGGAAAACCCGCAGGCAATTGCCTGCGGGTTTTTCGTTGTTCGGGAACTGTTTTTTCCTATTCTTTACTCCCTGTTCTTAAGCTAGTGTGAACCATGGGGACGGGGTTAGGGG
>JAFSWD010000181.1 GCA_017444675.1 Lachnospiraceae bacterium | reverse complement strand
TTCTTCTTTTTTTCCTTTTTCTTTCCCATATTTGACATCTTTTATGCCTCATTGCATTCCTTTATAGCATCATAAATAAGTTCTCTCTCATCCATATGGTATTTTGCTCCCCGGATCTCCTGATAGTCCTCATGCCCTTTGCCTGCTATTACGATAACATCCCCCTGCTCCGCATTCTTTATGGCATATTTCACGGCTTCTCTCCGATCGGTAATGGTGATATACTTACCGTCCGCCTTCTTAACGCCTGTAACGATATCGGCGATGATAGCTTCCGGCTCTTCAAATCTGGGATTATCCGAGGTCACAATGGTCAGGTCCGAAAGCCTTGAGGAAACCTCACCCATTTCAAACCTTCTTGACTTTGCTCTGTTACCGCCGCAGCCGAAAACACTGACAAGTCTCTTGGGCTTATACGCTCTCAGCGTGGTTAACAGGCTCTCCAATGCCATGGCATTATGAGCATAATCTATCATAACCGTAAAATCCGGAGCTCCCTTTATCCTTGAAGATACATTTACGATCTCTGTTCTTCCCTTAACGTAAACATTGGGCAGCGTCTTTCGGATGATCTCGTCGGGAACATTAAAATGACTGCAAAGAGCAATGGCCGTAAGAGAATTATATACCGAGAACATCCCGGGCATATTGAGATCGACTTCAAAATTTCTTTTGCCTGCCACCTTGTATCTGGTCTCCAGTTTTCCGTCCTTTTGAAGGAAAGAGATATCTGTTGCCCTGTAATCGGCTTTTTCGGACAATCCGAAGGTCTCCACCGTACAGGTGTGGCCTTTTAATATGCCTTCAAGATACTCGGAATCACAGTTAAATATACCGGTCTTGCATTTTTGGAAAAGAGTGCTCTTCCAATACATATAATCTTCAAAATCCTTGTGTTCGTTTTCACCTATATGATCCGGCTCCAGATTTGTGAAAATGCCGTAGTCAAAGGTGATACCTTCCACTCTGTTCATCATGAGGCCCTGGGAGGATACTTCCATTACCACTGCCTTAAGCCCTGAATCCACCATTCTTCTGAAATAATTCTGAACCGAATAGGACTCGGGTGTGGTATTTCCCGAATGAATGATCTCATCACCGATAATGATCTCCACCGTACCTATGAGACCTGTGGGTATGCCCGCCTTATCGAGAATGTCTTTTATCATATAAGTGGTGGTAGTCTTACCCTTTGTACCTGTAATTCCTATGGTTATAAGGTCGTCGGTGGGATGACCGAAATAGGCCGCTGACATCCTTGCCAAAGCGCTTCTGGCATTTTTGACCTTTACAAAAGTGACATTGGCTGTGCTGTTCATCTCCAAAAGTTTTGAAAGACCGTTGATCTCTTCCACTTCCTTTTCAATAACTATGGCCGCAGCACCTTTTCCTATAACCTCGGGAATAAAATCATGGGCGTCTCTGATGCTGCCGCTGATGCAGACAAACACGCTGCCCTCTTTTACTTTTCTGGAATCATACACAAGGGATGTTATTTCCTTATTCACCTTGCCTTTGACCAACTCATATTCCGTTTTTTCCAATACATCCGCTAAGATCATATTTACGCCTCGATTTCTGAATTATTTTTTTTGTAAAAGAATTATCTGATAAGGCACCTGCTGAAGAAGCTTCATGGCCGCCTCCCTTGTTTCGGTATCAAAATGAATAAAAGGATCGTCCATTATAACAAAGGGTGCTTCCTCGGGATACATGGCATCTATAAGTGCAAAACGCATACATAGTCCCAACGCGTTTCTGATACCGTCGCTGAAAGCTTCTTCACTCCGCTGTTTCCCGTTTTCCTCCAGTGTCAGCACCAGATTTGCATCCAGCCTGCAAACGGCCGCCTTATCTCCCTTTAAGATTCGGAAATATCGGGTCAGGTTCTTTTTAAGAGGCTCAAGAAAGCGCAGAGCAAAATTTACTTTTGCTTCCTCAAGCAGCATTTCGGTCCTTCTCACATTTTCCAGTTTTTCCAGTCCCTCATCCACCTGACGGGATATCTCATTCGCCCTTGACTCAGCCGCTTCCGAAGACAGGAGTTCCTCACAGAGGAATTCTCTTCTTGTATCCAGTTTCTGAAGTTCTTTCTTTACCTTGTCAAGCCTGTCGGTGATCTCCGATCTTCTTTGATCCGTATCTTTTAAAGCATATGCCGCCTCGGGCATGGAAGCGTATTTTCTCACTTCCTCCATATCCGTGCAGTTAACGAAAGCCACAAACTCTTTCACCGCATTGTCATAGGTTTTCTCGTTATTTTCCGACCAGGCACTCCTTCGCTTTTCCCTTTTAAAAGTGGTAACCATGCCCGTGATTAACAGGGTGACCGCCGCCGCAAAGGAAACGATCCCCAATATGCGGTTTTCAAATAAAAATATGAGTGCTCCGACTATGATCAGCAATATGCCTATGGAATACATGACTATACCCGATACCATGTTCTCCGGAAAAGGCTCGTCTTTTGCTTTTTGGGCAGCTTCCATACCGGATCTTAAAACCTTGTATTTTTCGTAGGAAAGCACTGCCTCTTTACATTTCACTATTGTGGTCTGAAGTGCGGTAAGCTCATTCTTTTGCCTTTCCAGTTCCACTTCCTCTTTGGAAAGTGCCTCAAGCATGTTATCGCAATCCGCCATCTCATTGGTAATGCCCCGGGCGAATCGGGCCTTGTTCCTGAACTCAGCCTCCTTTTCCTTAAGGGCATATATCTTCCCGGTCTTTCTGGTATCGCTGTTCTGGTTAAGATAATCCGCCAGCATCTTCCGTGCCTCGGAATAACTCCTCATATCCGCATCCACCATGGAAAGATCGCCTATCTTTGCATTTATATCGTCCGTGGTGGCGGTAATACAGCCGTTTGTACCTATGAACACGGTCTTCATAAAGGATTCGGTGTTTATCTTAAACAGCTCGTCTCCGATATATTCATCATAGTCATCCAAAGTCAGATTGGTTTCTCCGTCTCTTAAGACAAAAGTATCTTCAATGGATTTTTTGTGGCCAAAGGTACGTTCGATTATATAACTCCTTCCGCCGACCTCAAAAATAACGCTTCCGCCGTAAGTCCCACCGTTCCAGGGAGCATACCTTTCTCTCAGTTTTTTGGTCTGCTTATCATCAAAACCGTAAAACATAATTAAAAGGAATGCGGAGAAGGTGGTCTTCCCCCATCCGTTTTTTTCCGTTATCCTGTTGATACCCGTAGAAAAATCCCGATCAAAATCATGTAATCTTCCAAAATTTTCTACATGTACGGAAAGCAGTTTCAAGTGATCTCCTCCCCCATCAGAGTCTCTATACCCATTCTGATGATCTCAGCTTTATCTCTGTCTGAATAATCGCTTTTTTCAACAAGGCGGACGAATTCCCCTTTAAGGCTCATATCATTGGCATAAGATGAATAGTCCACTTTAAATTCCGTCAGGTCCTCTATCCTGACCACCTCGGCTCTTTTTTCAAACACCTTTAAGAGATAGTCAATGTCCTTTTCACAAAGGGCATCCACTTTACCTTTAAGTGTGATCTTCACAAAGTCGGAGGTTGTAAATCCGTACTCGGTGAGAGCATCTTCTATCCTCTGTTCTATATCCTCCGTGACTCTGCAGCCTTCACAGTCCACAATGGGATTCAACATCCTTCTCTTGGCAAAGGGTACAAAGGTGTAAGCCACTCTGAGGCTCTTTTCCTCTATATCCACCAGATAGAATCCTTTTTCACCGCATTCGTCAAAGCCTCTGCCCTCAAGGCAGCCCGCATAGCACATCATGCCTCTGTTATCCAGTTTGGTAAGGGACGGCTTGTGTACATGACCCAGTGCAAGATAATCTATGTATTTATTCCTTAGAAGCCTAAAATCCAGCCTTTCTTCAAAATGAGCGGATCCCCCTGCTCTTTCTTCTCCGTGGAGCATAAAGATATTAAAATTGTCCGCGTTAAGATCTATCTCGTCACAGAAGGTCAGGTAATTGTCTTCTGTAAGGGCAATACCCGAAAGAGTAATAGTTCCCGCCGAATTAAGAGGGATAGTGCACATCCTTTCGTCAAATACAAAAAGATTCCGGGGCATTTCCTCAAATCTGGACAAAAAGCATTTGTCGTCATGGTTACCCGGAAGGTAATAAAACATAATATCCTTATTGGCCGCTATTGCGGCAAGAACAGTATTCTCCGCATGTTTGGATACGGAATTCCTGTCATAAAGGTCTCCGGCTATCATTATCCCGAACACACCGTTATTCCTCGCAAACTCAACAAGGCGCGGAAAGTTCAAAAGAAGCTCATTTCTTCTTTCCTTCGCCTTGTCTTCCGAAAGCCAGGTTTGCAGTTTTGAGTCAAGATGCAGATCTGCACAATGTATCAATCTCATAATCTCAGTCCCGCCGGTCCTAAATAATTAAATCCTGTTTATATTACTGCTGAAAAGCAGGTGAGAAGGCGCCTGCAGACGATATCGGTTCTCCTGCCTTAAAAAGATGAGTACAATCTCCTATGGCCTGAGCTCTGAATGATGCCTCATCCTCCCACCTTTCCTCCGTAGTGAGAACATTCACGCTTGAAGGAGGGATAAACAGGCCGTGAGTCAAGGTCATAAAGGGGATGTTTAAAAGATGAGCCATCATCATGCATGTAACGCCCAGATGACAGAAAATGACCACGGTAGGTCCTTCTTCCTTCTCATAGGAAGAAAAACCGGAATCGGAATCATTGGGTCCTGCGGTACGGATAACATTTTCCTGTTTTCTTCCCACCGTCCTGTATATCATTCCGTCTCGTTTATATCCGTATTTAAGCAACAGCTTATCCAGCTCGTTACATACTTTTTTAAAATTTGCTTCTATTTCAGGATTTGAAGACATGGGAGATGCCACAGCCCAATCCTCCAAAGTGAAACATGCCATGTTCGAAGTCCACTGAGAAGGCACATAATCCCAGCAAAGGTGATCTCTGCCGGTAACGGGATCGATACATCTGTAATCAAATTCCCTCGCCCAGTCCAGTATCTCGGCCGTCCTGCCCATAGCCTCAAGAGTGGGCTTTGCAGTATCCATTGCCCTTCCCAGAGGTGACATGTAAAAGTCTGTGACCTTCCATTTCTTCACTCTTTCCGCAAGAGCTGCCGCTTCCCTTCTGCCTTTTTCGGTAACGGTGTTGTGCTTGTAATCGGGTTCCGCATGTCTAATAAGTATCAGTCTCATAAATTCCTCATAAAGTTCTTCACGTTGTCAAATACCCTGTCGGCGCATCTCTGTCTTGCTTCTATCGTGGCCCAGGCGATATGGGGTGTTATAAAAAGCTTCTTGGAATCCTTGATCTTTATAAGGGGATTATCCTTGCTCATGGGTTCCTTGCAGAGTACATCGGTGGCGGCTCCCGCGATCTTATCGTTTACAAGAGCCTCATAGAGATCATTTTCATTAACGATGGGACCTCTTCCCAGATTCAGAAGATAAGCTGTCTTCTTCATCTTGTCAAAACAGTCCTTATTCACAAGGTTCAGGGTATTATCGTTCAAAGGAGCATGAATGGATATGATATCCGACTCCTCCAAAAGCCTGTCAAGACTGACCCTTTCATAAAAAGGATCCACATTTTTTCCGGAGGTGGAATAATAAATTATCTTACATCCGAAGCATCTTGCCACTTCCGCAACCCTGTGTCCTATCTCTCCCAGACCTATGATACCCCAGGTCTTTCCGAAAAGTTCATGGAACCTCTCTTCTATATGACAGAAGAAAGGTGCATATGCATACTCTTCACTTTTAACATAATTATCATAATAGGGCAGCTTCTCATAAAGATAAAAGAGAAGCGCAAAGGTATGCTGTACCACAGATTCCGTGGAATAGCTTGCCACATTCTTTACAGTGATGTTCCTTGAATCCGTATAAGGAAAATCGATATTGTTGGTGCCTGTGGCTGTAAGACAGATAAGCTTAAGGTTCCTTGCCTTATCAAGGGTCTTTTTGTTCATGGGAAGCTTATTCACAACGATGACATCCGCATCCGTGATACGTTCAGGTATCTGCTCCTCAAGAGTCAGATCGTATTCGATCACTTCTCCCAGGCTGTGAAACTTATCTATGGAAACATCTTTCCCAAGAGTTCCCGTTTCAAGAAAAACTATTTTCATTACTTTTCAAGCTCCTTCGGTGAAAAACTAAAGGGTAACATTTCCCTTAAAGTGTGTGCCTCGTAATTGTTTTCGGATGTACCGATGAATATGATGAACTCATCGGGATCGCAAAACTCGATCATTACCTGTCTGCACACTCCGCAGGGTGCGCACACTTTAAGCGCACCTCCGTCGTATCCGCCGAAGATGGCAATAGCCTCGAAGTCTTTTACTCCTTCGCTCACTGCCTTGAAAAAGGCCGTTCTTTCAGCGCAATTTGTAGGTGTATAGGCGGCATTTTCCACATTGCATCCGCCGTAAATGGTGCCGTTCTTTGCCAAAAGAGCCGCACCTACCTTGTAGTGTGAATAGGGTGTATAAGCACGCTTCCTGCATTCCAAAGCTGTTTCTACCAGCTTTTTTTCTACTTCCTTAGTCATTAAGTACTCCTATCTTGTTCCGACTTCAAGGGCCACTTCCATCATCTCATGGAAGGAGGTCTGTCTCTCATCCGCATCAAGAGCTTCACCGGTGTAAAGATGATCGGATATGGTGAGCATGCAGAGAGCTTTCTTTCCTGCTGCGATCGCATTCAGATAGAGAGCGGCAGCTTCCATCTCTACGCAAAGTATGCCCATCTTTTTCCATCTGTCATTAAATGTGGGATCAGCATTGTAGAAAACATCCGATGAAAGTACATTTCCCACCTTTACATTGATACCCTTCTTTTCCGCAGTTTCAACCGCTGCTCTTAAGAGACCGAAATCAGCTATGGGAGCAATGGTTCCCGGAATATTGTACTGATCGGCATAATTCGAATTGGTGGAGGCACCCATACCGATGACCAGATCTCTCATCTTAACATCGTCGGAGATACCGCCTGCGGATCCGATCCTGATAATGGTATCCACGTCATAGAAATTGTACAACTCATAAGAATAGATGCCGATGGAAGGAATACCCATTCCGCCGCCCATTACGGATATGTCTTTTCCGTTATACTTACCGGTATAACCGAACATGTTTCTTACGGAATTAAACTGCTTTACGTCTGTCAGGTACTTTTCCGCAATGTACTTTGCACGAAGGGGATCTCCGGGCATCAAAACTGTCTTTGCTATATCGCCTTTATTTGCTGAATTGTGGGGTGTGCTCATATTTTCTTCTCCGTTTCTTTTAATCTGTTTGTATCCTTTATCAATAACCTGAACCCTGCTGTCCTTTGATAAGCTTTACAATTCTTGAAGTGCCGAGTCTGGTAGCTCCGAGACTTAAGAATTTCTTGGCGTCGTCGAGAGAAGATATGCCTCCGGCTGCCTTCATCTTAACATTGGGGCCTACGTTCTTGGCAAAGAGAGCTATGTCTTCGAAGGTTGCTCCTGCCTTGGAAAAACCTGTGGAAGTCTTGATGAAATCAGCACCTGACTCGGTGACGATCTCACACATCTTGATCTTTTCCTCATCAGTCAAAAGGCAGGTCTCGATAATGACCTTAAGGATCTTGTCGCCGCAGGCTGCCTTTAAAGTCTTGATCTCCTTAAGGATAAGGTCGTACTTCTTGTCCTTGAGCCAGCCGATGTTGATGACCATATCGATCTCGTCGGCACCTTCCTTAAGAGCTTCCTTTGTCTCAAATTCTTTAACGGCTGTGGTGTTGTAACCGTTGGGGAAACCTATGACCGTACAGATGGCCAGCTTATCTCCCACATACTCCTTAGCCTGCTTGACATACGAAGGCGGGATGCAGACCGAAGCTGTCTTGTACTCCATACCGTCGTCACAGATCTGCTTTATCTCAGCCCAGGTTGAAGCCTGTCCCAAAAGTGTGTGATCCACATATTTTAAAATTTCTCTGTCTTCCATATATTTTACCTCTATTCTTTGATCTTCCGTTTTAAAAGAGTTTAAAAAGCCTAGCGCCATGTGCGTTGATCTCACAAGCCAGTTCGCCCTTTACAATGTCGCAGTCTTCTCTCTTCCAGAGATCTCTCGTCTTAAAACTCCGGGCGTTAGTGATGCCAAGTAAAGGAAGGGAAAGGTTCGCCTGCTTTTTGTAGCTGTCTCTGTTAAAGATGCCAAGATAAATGTTGCCTTCCCTGTCTCCCGTTTTCCATACGGTAATGCCGCCGGAATTCATGACCTCCTTTGCTCCGAAGGTCTTTTTCTCCAGTTCCAGCACCTCGGGAGCCGTGATAAGATCCAGGGTGAACTGATCATTATCCCTCATCTCACCACCCATCATGAGAGGTGATCTGAATATGCACCAGAGGGTCATCAGGGTTATCTGCTCATCCTTTGTAAAGTTGGTATATCTGTCTCCGTTATAAATGGAAATGTGTCCCAGGGGAAGCATGTCGCAGTCGGGCCAGCAGCCTTCCTTAACGAAGGGAGCCCATTTTTTGCATCTGTCAAACATGGCATCCAGTGCATTCCAGTTGTCCCAGAAATCTCCGGTCATGCGCCACATGTTTGCATTGGCCGAAAGGTGATCTGCCTGTTCAAGTATGGCAGGTCCGGGAGAAAGGCTTAACACTATGTCTCTTCCGCAATTATCTATGGCCTTCTTAATGCACTCTATCTCACCCTTACCCGAATAAAAGTCATCAGGTCTTCCCTCGGTCACGCATATGTCGTCGCATTTAACAAAATCCACGCCCCAGGAAGCATATAATTCGAAAATGGAATCATAGTAGATCTGAGCTCCGGGATGAGAAGGATCCACTCCGTACATATCCGTGTTCCAACTGCAAACTGAATAAGGTTGAGCTATATCCCTGGCAGTATATTTTCCGCCTTTAATGGGAGTGTTTCTGTGAACGGCCTGACGGGCTATGCCCCTCATGATATGGATACCGAATTTAAGTCCCATCTCATGGATCTTGTCGGCTATGGGCTTAAAGCCCGCTCCGTTAGCTGCGGAAGGAAAACGTTTGGCTGCAGGTATCAATCTTGAATACTCATCCATGTCAAGTTCGGCAAACTTGTGATAGGCCATGGATTCGGCTGTGGGCTCATACCATTGGATGTCACAGACCACATATTCATAACCGTATTGCTTAAGGTTTTGGGCCATATATTCGGCATTCCCCAGCAGCTTTTCTTCATCCACCGCCGCTCCGTAGCAGTCCCAGCTGTTCCAGCCCATAGGCGGATAAACAGCCCTTTTGTTCTTGTCCATAAAGACCTCCGTACCGTAAAGTAATCTCTTCAAACTCCGTTTTATTTTACTACATTTATACCCAAAAAACAACAAGGGACACAAAGCCCAAAAAAAGCCGACACCTAAGTGTCGGCTCTGTGATCCGATATTATCAGCAAGCTTTCTTTGCTGTTTCTGCAAGAGCTGCAAAGCCCTCTGCGTCATTTACCGCAAGGTCAGCAAGGATCTTTCTGTTGATAGTGATGTTTGCCTGCTTAACACCAAACATGAACTTGCTGTAAGAAAGTCCGTTAAGTCTTGCTGCAGCATTGATCCTGGCGATCCAAAGAGTTCTGAACTGTCTCTTCTTCTGCTTTCTTCCTGCATATGCAGATGTGAGTGCTCTCATTACAGACTGCTTTGCAATTCTGTACTGTTTGCTGCGAGCGCCTCTGTAACCCTTAGCCAGCTTTAAAACTTTGTTATGCTTCTGTTTAGCGTTCATTCCGCCTTTAATTCTTGCCATTTTCTATTTATCCTCCATTTCAATCGATACTTATCTGCTTAAAAACTTATGCGTAAGGTAACATCTTCTTAGCTGCCTTGATGTTAGCGCTGTCAACCTCACCGGGCTTACGAAGATTTCTCTTTGTAGCTGCGGACTTCTTTGTAAGGATGTGCTGCTTTCCGGCCTTCTGTCTCTTAAGCTTTCCTGTACCTGTCATGGAAAATCTCTTGTTTGCTGCTCTGTTTGTCTTTAACTTCGGCATTATTTTGTCCTCCAAATCTGATTAATTTGACTTTTTGCAAAGAAACATAATCATGCTTCTTCCTTCCATCTTAGCAGGCTTCTCGATAGCCGCGGTATCCTTGACCTTGTCATAGAAAGAATCCAGGATATCTTTACCGGCATTCATATGAGCCATTTCTCTTCCGCGGAAGCGAAGCGACACCTTCACTCTGTCTCCGTGGGAAATAAACTTGGCTGCCTGGGAAGCCTTAGTGTTTAAATCGTTATCATCAATGTTCGGTGAAAGACGGATCTCTTTGATCTCCGTAACTCTCTGCTTTTTCTTTGCATCCTTTTCCCTTCTGGTCTGCTCGTAACGATACTTACCAAAATCCATGGCTTTGCATACAGGGGGCTTAGCTGTGGGAGCGATCTTAATAAGGTCTACTCCATGCTCGTCGGCATAGGCCTGAGCATCCTTAATGGGCATGATACCCAACTGCTCATTGTCTTCTCCGATAAGACGTACTTCTTTGTCTCTTATCTGCTCATTGATTTGAACCTGAATGTCGCTAATTGTTTTTTACCTCCGTTCATTGGTGTTGACGATCTTCGTCTCATATGATTTAAACATTAAAAAAGATAGCCGTAAGAAACAAGACTATCCGACAAAATATATAAGCGTAATCTGCTTAAGATTATTGCTTCTATAAATATATTGACCTCTTCGTGACCCTCAGGTACTTGAGGCGAGAGCGGATACTCTGCTTCTTTAGTGTGAGCTTCTCACACAGATAGATAAAATACCACGAGAAGAGGCCGTTTGTCAACCCCTTCCCGTAAATTTCTTTATATTTTTTGTTACTCTCTGCTCTTTCCAAGATAGAAAAGCGCGATGGTACCGGGGCCTGAATGTGCTCCGATGGTAGGACAGATGTAGTTTAACATGAAATTCTTAACCCCGTACTTTTCTTTAACACGGTCTCTCACGTATTCCGCATCTGCAAGGCTGTCGCCATGACCTATGAACACAATGTCATTTTTGAATTCATCGGTAAGATGAGTGCCCATATTGTCAACAAGAGCGTTAAGGGACTGCTTGCGTCCTCTTACCTTGGAAATATTGATAAGATGTCCTTCATTGTCAACATGAAGAACAGGCTTTACGTTTATGATGGTTCCGAGAACCGCTGTGGTCTTGGAGATTCTTCCGCCCCTCGCAAGATACTTAAGATCCTCTACCGTAAATTCATGGCATACATGAAGTTTAAGTGCTTCCATCTGCTTTACGTTTTCATCAAAGTCCATTCCGTTCTCGTGATTTAAAACACCGTAATAAACCAGAAGTCCCTGACCGGGTGCTGCCGCAAGTGAATCCACCACGGCGATCTTACGATCCGGATATTCGGAAGAAAGCTCTTCCGCAACGATCTTAACCACATTATAGCTGGCACTTAAGCCCGATGAAAAAGATATATGAAGAATATCTTTTCCGCTCTTTAATATCTCTTCAAAAGAAGCTCTTACATTACCGGGAATGCAGGCATTTGTCTTAGCCACATCTCCGTCCCTCATTCTTTTATAGAAAACCTTCGGATCCATGTCCGCAAGTCCTCTGTACATTTCATCCCCAAAAGAAAAACTAAGATCCTGAATCACTATGTTGTGTTCATTGGAATACTCAACGGGAAGATCCGCTGTTGAGTCAGTAGAAATAACATACTCCGCCATTTTTTTACTCCATTTCTGAATGCTGATTAAACCCAAGAAATACTATATCGCACAACAGTCCATGCCGTGTCGTCAACAATATTCCCTAATATAATACCACATTTTACATAATGTGCAAGATTAAGTTATTGTTACATTTGTTACAAGATTTGTCACCAAAATGACCCCCGGGGACGGGGTTGGAGGTTCACTTTTTGACCCTTTGGGGACGGGGT
>JAFSWD010000180.1 GCA_017444675.1 Lachnospiraceae bacterium | reverse complement strand
TCACACCCATTATCTGCCAATTTATAAAAACATTGAAAACATACCACAAATTGTGGGATTTTTCAAGGGCTTGGGACCTATATGCACCACCTGAGTTTATTTAATTATATGTTTATTTGTAGTTTTATATATATATGGTAAAATCAAAGTAATCAGCAAAAAATATGTAATATTACAGTTACTGAAAAAGGAAACGGGAGAAGACATAAATGAAGATATTTGAAGGATACAGTAAAGGGGTTAATCTTGGAGGATGGCTTTCCCAGTGCGATCATACAAGGGAAAGATATGACAGATTTATAGTGGAAAAAGATATAGAGACCATAAAAAAATGGGGGCTGGATCATGTGAGAGTGCCCATTGATTACAATCTGATAGAAACTGTCAAGGGAGACCGGAAGGAAGAGGGGTTCGGATATATCCAAAAAGCTATTGATTGGTGCGGCAAGTACGGACTTAACATGGTACTGGATGTACACAAGACCTTCGGATACAGCTTTGATGACGGTGAAGCAGAGAGCGGGTTCTTTGACAATGAAGCCTACCAGGAACGCTTCTATAAGATGTGGGAGGAACTGGCCCACAGATACGGAAGATACAGTGACAGAGTGGCTTTCGAACTTTTGAACGAGGTCACCGCGAAGGAGTATTCCGATCGCTGGAATACCATTTCCACCACGTGTATCAAGAGGATAAGAAAGATCGCTCCGAACACAAAGATCCTTTTGGGCGGATACTTTAATAACAGCATAGAGGCACTCAAAGATCTTCCTTGGCCTTTGGATGAAAATGTGATCTACAATTTCCATTGCTATGAACCTTTGGTCTTCACACATCAGGGTGCAGGATGGATCCCTACCATGAACCGGGATTTCAGGATGCCCTTCGAGAGTACATATGCACAATATAACAGGAATATAAAGGCAAATCTCGGAGACTACGCAAAGATCCTGATACCTGAGGGCGCTTCGGAGAACGATGTGATCGATGTTTCCTATTTTGAAGGGCTGATAGCTGAGGCGGTGAAAGTGGCGGAAGAAAGAAATGTCGCCCTTTACTGCGGCGAGTTCGGAGTTATAGAAAATGCAACTGCTGAAGATACACTTAAGTGGTACAGTGAGATATGTTCGTGCTTTAATAAATACAGGATCGGGCGTGCCATGTGGAGCTACCGGAATATGGATTTCGGTATTGCGGATGAGCGCATGGACGGGGTAAGGGAAGCAATATTAAGGGCTTAAGAGAAAGATAAGGGGAATGTTACCGGTAAACAAGTCAGAAACATCGGAGGTATCCTATGTGGAGTTTCAGTTTTGTGGTCCCGACTTTAATGATCCTTATTATCATTCTGGCGTTTTATTTTTCGCTACCGAGACTTCCCATCAATAAAAACCGTTATTTTGTCACTATGATGCTCATAGAGGCTTTTACGGTTATTATGGATATGGTTTCCAGCTACGTGGATAACAATTACCAACAGTATTCCGTAGGTCTGGTAAATATTGTCAATATGCTTTACTTCCTGTCCTACTTTGCCAGGGCTCTTATAATTTACGAGTTTACGGCAGGTGTACTGGGAGTTACCCTGGGAAAATCGAAGGTGATAAAGTACATCCTAAGGATACCTTTTTATTTCTCTATGGTGTTGACGGTCCTGTCTATGTTTTGGAATATCATCTATTATGTGGACGAAAACGGATACCATGCGGGGGAAATGTATATTTTCCTTTATTATTGCGGCTTCTTTTACATACTCATGTCCTTTTTGGCTGTATCCAGGTATCACAAAAGGCTTTCCGGCAGACGTGAGAAATACAGCATGATCCTGTATAATCTTATAGTCCTGGCAGGCCTCATAATGAGATTATTGTTGCCGACGTATCTGCTCATGGATACTTTTGTGCTCATGGCGGTGATCGTTGTTTATCTGGCTTTTGAAAATCCCGAGTATTATCTGGAACTGAAAAGCTCAGTATTTAACAGCAGAGCCTTAAGGGAATATCTGGAAGAGCATAGCGCGCATATGAATGATCGATGCCTTGGATTGGTGGTACACCGTTACTATGAGATGAGAGATATCTACGGAGCCACCCAGACCGATGCGGGCATGAATATGCTTGGAAAATATCTGGTTTCCATATATCCCAAGGGAAAGATCTTTTATTACAGAAAAGGCCGGTTCGTTATCCTGGGTAATTCGGATGCTGAAATAAAGGAACTCAGCAGGACCATATCCGAGAGGTTTAAACAGCCCTGGAAGTCCAGTGAAGCGGAAATCTATTTTGATGTCGGCTTTGCCATCATAGAATTAAGCGACAGAGTGGAATCCACCGATGTACTGCTTAATACCATAACCAGGGCTTTGGTCATGGCCGACATGTCGGACAGCGAGATCCCTCTTGATATTAAGTATGATGAGCTTCTGGCCACGGAACAGGAAATGAAGGCCAAAAGAAGCCTTGAGGCAGCCATCGATCTCGGGAATGTGGAACTTTTCCTGCAACCCATGTTCGATGCAAAATTAGGTAAAATAGCCGGGGCTGAGGCCTTGGCCAGGATCAGGGATGAAAAGGGTAATCTCCTTCCGCCTTCAAGCTTTATAAAGATAGCCGAAAAGAATGGCCGCATTAATGAGATCGGAGAGCAGATCTTTGAAAAGACCTGTAAGTTCATTAAAGAGCACGATCCCAAGAAATACGGGGTGGAATGGATCAATGTGAATCTCTCCCCCGTGCAGTTCGTGCGTAAAGACATCGCGGAAAGATATGCCTATATAGCGGGAAAGTACAACGTGGACCCGGCTATGATCCACTTGGAGATCACCGAAGAGGCCATGATCGACGTGTACTTCCTGAACCGGCAGATCCGGGTTCTGGCGGAGAAGGGCTTCAAATTTGTGCTGGACGATTACGGTACCGGCTACTCCAATCTGGCAAGGCTTAAGAAATGCCCCTTCATCAATATCAAGATCGATATGAGCATAGTCTGGGACTACTGCAAGGAGCCCGACCACATCCTGCCCACCATGGTTCAGGCCTTTAAGCATATGGGGTTCGACATCACATCCGAGGGTGTGGAAGACGACAACATGGCAGAGACCATGAAGAACATCGGCTGCGATTTCCTGCAGGGGTATCTCTATTCCAAGCCTCTGCCTGTTGAGGAATTCGTAAAACAATAT
>JAFSWD010000179.1 GCA_017444675.1 Lachnospiraceae bacterium | reverse complement strand
CTTCGTATACAATCTCCAGCCCGGGGTGGAGATTGACTACAAAACCGGCAAGAGCAAACGCGCAGCCTAAATTATAAAAAAAAGGAGACAGAGAACCGTCCCCTGTCTCCTTTTTTTATCATGGCGGGTTTAGGCTTGGGCGATGCGTTCCCGCTCCCCGAATAAGGCTTCAAGCCGCGCCTCTTCTTCGCTGCGGTGCTGGCGAAGTTTCTCAAGCTCCGCCTCTAAGATCTCTTTTCGCTCCTGACGGCGCTCTTCGGCCCGTTTCTTCAGCCTGGCCTGATGCAGCCGTCTCTCCTGTGCCATTTTATCAATTCGATTCATAGCCTCAGTGTCCTTGGAATCGCCTTCCTTTGACACCTCGGTCTTTTCGCTCCTGGTTCCGGCTATGGATTCTGGACTTTCACCAGTGGAAAATGCCAGTCCCTTGGACTTAACCTCCGTAGACATGGATTTGGAGGTATTATCCCCGAAGAACTGATTTGCAAAATCGTTCATCACATTCATGAGGTGTTCCAAGGGGTCCTCGGTCTTTAGGTCAACATGCTGAATGGTGCCTGCGCCGCCGCTTTCACGAAGGAAGAATCCCGTGGAACGGATCTGGGCATTTTCGTTGAAATCAGTTCCCATAAGGGAAAAGTCAGTGGCCTGCTCACCAAGAAAGATGGCCCCGATATCAGCCTCTTTCAGGTCCATGAGGATGTCATTTCCGTTCTCGTCCTTATACCAGACCTTGAGCTTATCAAAGATCTCATCATTTTCATCGATCCAGCCGTTACCGTCGCTGTCATATTCCCGCAGTTCCCCGAAACCGTCCCCGGTTCTTGCCCCGAAGAGCTCGTTGCCGTCATTAATCTTACCGTCGCCGTTCTTGTCCAGGCTTAAGAAGCCACAGCCCTTGGACGGCATGGGTATGTACTCATCCTTCCCGTCCCCGTCCAGATCAAAGAGGAACTTCTGGTCATTCATTTTGGTAATGGGGGTATTTGTGTTCAGGATAAGAGGATCCATAAATGCGCCGAAAAGTGAGGGCATGGACATGCGGGTCTGCTGCATAAAGGACCTTGTCATGGTCACCTCGATGTTAAAATCGATGGTCCGGCCGTCGGCGGTATTGACCTGTCCCATTGCTGAAAATGAGGTGGTTTCCTCTTCGTAGTAGGTAGAAGTGGAAAATGCGCCGCTAGAGGAAAAAGTAGACCTAATCCGCTGCATGGTCTGCTCCACGATACCCATTCGCATAGTGTGCATTTCTTCCGGGCTTGGGAAAATTAAATCCTCATTTATTCCTAAGGCATTTTTCCCATAGTTTGATGAACCGAGATACCGGGAATCTAAATCATCCGAGATCTCAAGAGAGTCCATCAGGTTTTTCCAGGAAGTGTTATTCATCCATGAAAGACCGGTTCCGACCCTGGTGCCGGATACCGACTGATTAGTGCTTCCCTGCCTGTAGCTTCGTTCTGAAGCCATGTTAACGTTGCTGTCTTGAATTTTCATACAAAACCTCCCTTGGCAGAAAAAATAGGTACAAAAAGAACACCTTCTTCACAGAAGTTTTGGGAAAATCTAGCTCTTCCGTGATCAGGTGCGCTCTCCATAGGAGAATCATATACGATTCTCACAATATATATCGGAAATTTTTAAAAAAAAATAACAGGTTTACTATTTTCATTTATTGGAAATTCGAGTACACTATTTAATTGGTTTATTGTTTTTATTTTTACCGTAAAAATTGCAATGGAGGACGAGGCATATTATGGAAAAGAAGAAAGAAATGTACGAAGGCAAAGCAAAGAAGGTATTCGAAACTGAGGATCCTGAAGTGTTAATCGTTTCCTACAAGGATGATGCCACAGCTTTTAACGGACTTAAGAAAGGCAGCATATCCGGAAAAGGCGTTATTAATAACCGCATGAGCAATATGCTTATGGCTAAGCTCGATAAAGAGGGTGTACCCACTCATTTCATCGAAGAGTTAAATGACCGTGAGACAGCAGTTAAGCGTGTTAAGATCCTTCCTCTTGAGGTTATTATCCGTAACATTTCAGCCGGTTCATTTTCAAAGAGATACGGTGTGGAAGAAGGCATCGTTTTTGAGGAGCCTACCATTGAGTTTTCATATAAAAACGACGATCTGGGTGATCCCTTACTTAACGCTTACCATGCAGTTGCTTTAAAGCTGGCTACATGGGAAGAGATAGACCTTGTTAAGAAATATGCCTTCAAGGTAAATGACTTCCTTAAGGCTATCTGGAAAGAGTGCGGAGTTACCCTGGTTGACTTTAAGATAGAGTTCGGAAAGACTTCTGACGGCGAGATAGTTCTTGCAGATGAGATTAGCCCGGATACCTGCAGACTCTGGGATTCCAAGACCCACGAGAAGCTCGACAAAGACAGATTCCGTCGTGATATGGGCGGGGTTGAAGAAGCTTACGAAGAGGTAATGAGACGTTTAAGCGAGAAGGCTTAATTAAATGTGGATTTGAGTATTGGAGGAAAATACATGGCTAATTGTGCAGTTGTAGGAATCAACTGGGGAGATGAAGGAAAGGGCCGTATGGTGGACCTTCTGTCCCAAGAATATGATATAGTTGTCCGGTTTCAGGGCGGCGGTAATGCAGGTCATACCGTTATCAACGATAAGGGTAAGTTCGCCCTTCATTTACTGCCTTCGGGAATCGTAAGGGACGGAGTGGTTAACATCTTAGGTAACGGCGTTGCCCTTGACCCGGAAAACCTCCTTAGCGAGATAGCCCAGGTGGCAAAGAGCGGTGTTGAGGTTACACCTGAGAACTTAAAGATCAGCGACCGTGCATCCCTGCTTCTTCCCTGGCACAGGGACTTGGATGAACTGGAAGAGAAGCGTCTTGCCGATAAGAAGTTCGGTTCCACCAAGCAGGGCATAGCTCCCTTCTATTCGGACAAGTACCAGAAGAAGACCATTCTGGCCGGAGAATTAAACTATCCCGATCATTTAAAAGAGCATTTATACGATCTTATGGAGTGGAAGAATCTTACCCTGACCAAGGTATACGGTGCACCGGTTTACACCAGGGAAGACCTGGACAAATGGGTGTCTACCTGTTGCTCTAAGATCAAGGATTTCGTATGCGACACCGGTCATTTCCTGAAAGAGGCTGAAAAAGCCGGTAAGAAGATTATGTTTGAGGCCCAGCTGGGTTCTCTCCGTGACCTGGATTACGGCATTCATCCCTACACCACATCCTCCAATACCATGGCTGCTTACGCTCCCATCGGATCAGGATATCCGGGAGCCAAGATCGACACAGTTCTCGGTATAGTTAAGGCTTACAGCACCTGCGTGGGCGAGGGTCCGTTTGTATCGG
>JAFSWD010000178.1 GCA_017444675.1 Lachnospiraceae bacterium | reverse complement strand
TCGGATTTTTATTTTGATCTTCCTCAGGAGCTCATTGCTCAGGATCCGCTGGAGGACAGATCTTCCTCAAGGCTCCTTGTTTTGGACAAAGAGACCGGAGCCATAGAACACAGGCATTTTACGGATATAAAGAACTATCTTAAACCCGGAGACTGCCTGGTTATAAATGATACCAAGGTCATTCCCGCCCGGCTTATAGGCACCAAGACGGGAGATGCCAAGGGAGACGGAAATCAGTTCGGATCGAAGATCGAAGTGCTTCTTCTTAAAAGAGGAGCCGACGATGTTTGGGAAACCATAGTTAAGCCCGGAAAGAAAATGAGAAAAGGCGCCAGGATCGATTTTGGAAACGGCCTTTTGCAGGGCGAGGTTGTGGATTGCCTTGAAGACGGTAACAGAATGGTTAAATTCCATTACGAAGGCATATTCGAAGAAATCCTGGATAAGCTGGGGCAGATGCCTCTGCCACCTTATATCACTCATGAACTCAAGGATAAAAACCGCTACCAGACAGTATATGCCAAGCATGAGGGCTCGGCGGCCGCGCCCACGGCCGGACTTCACTTTACAGATAAGCTGCTTAAGGAGCTGGAAGAAGAGGGCGTCATAATAGCAAGGGTTACTCTTCATGTGGGACTGGGTACTTTCCGCCCCGTAAAGGAGGAAAACATCCTGGATCACCATATGCACACGGAAAGCTATGAAGTGCTGCCCGAGGAAGCAAAGAAAATTAACGATGCCAAGGCTGCGGGAGGAAGACTCATCTGTGTCGGAACCACCAGCTGCAGGACCATAGAAAGTGTTTCCGACGAGCAGGGCATAGTTCATGCCGGCTCCGGAGATACTCAGATATTCATATATCCCGGCTACAGATTTAAAGCATTGGACTGCCTGATCACCAATTTTCATCTGCCCGAGTCCACACTCATCATGCTGGTATCGGCCCTTGCGGGACGAGAGCATGTGCTTAATGCCTACAATGAGGCTGTAAAAGAAAAGTACAGATTTTTCTCTTTTGGCGATGCTATGTTCATTAAGAGCGGAGAATAATGTAAACGGTGAAAATACTGCCCGTAAGTTAGTGTTTACGGGCGGTATTGTTTCTCATTCCCTTGATTTTACAATTTTTTTTTGATATAATTCCATCTAACATTTTATTATATTTAAGGAGTGTGATTCTTTTCAAATGGACGGAGATCCTGCCAGTCGATGGATACTTAGTACGGTAACTGCTCAGACATCAGTGAGTATATTACCATGGATAATTGTTGTTTTGCTTCTTTTAGCCGCTGCTTTTTTGGCAGTTACAGAAACCGCCATGGCTTCCGTTAAGGCTTCAAGAATACGTGCCCGTGCCGACAGGGGCGATGACAGGGCAAAAAAAGTCATTAAGGTGTTGGACGAGTTTGATCGTGCCATCACAACTATCTTAATTCTGACCAATATAGTACATCTTTCAGCAGCGGGCATAGTTACGGTCCAAGTCACCAGGATCTGGGGATTGGGAGCTGTAACCGTCAGTACTGTAATTAGCACACTGGTTGTTTTTTTTGTAGGTGAAATGCTTCCAAAGAGCATTGCAAAAAAATACAGTGAAGCTCTTTCTCTTGCAACAGCACCGACGCTTTTGATCTTTATGTTCTTACTTAAGCCTGCGGCTCTTGTTTTGTCTAAGATCGGTAACTTCGCCGGTAAATTTACCAGGGAAGAGCCGGAAATCTCAGTAACGGAAGACGAGCTCTATGACATAATTGAAGATATGACGGAAAACGGCTCCCTGGAGGAAGATCACGGAGACCTTATTTCTTCTGCATTGCAATTCGGGAATGTTCAGGTTAATTCCATCATTACCTCTCGAGTTGATGTATGCATGCTTGATGTGGATTCCACACCCGAGGAGATAATCGAGACTATAAAAAATGTGCGTCACAGCCGTTTACCGGTTTATGAGGAGACGGTGGACAATATCATCGGTGTTCTGCAGATAAGAAAGTATATAAAGGAATATCTGAAGGAGGGCGGAAAAGCGGACTTAAGAAGCCTTTTGGATCCTCCCTACTTTGTTCATGCCAGCATGAAGATAGATGACCTCCTTGCCAAGATGAGTAAGGAATGCATCAACATGGCCATAGTCACCGACAGCTACGGAGGGACCAGAGGTATCGTTACCGTGGAGGACATCCTCGAGGAGCTGGTGGGCGAGATCTGGGATGAAGATGATGTAGTGGAAGAGCCTATAAGAAAACTGGAAGAGAATTCCTGCGTTTGCGATGATGATGTTCATGTGGGGGATGTTTTTGATTTCCTTGAATATGAAGATCCGGAAGAAAACGAGGAACTTGTAAATAAGATAATCGCCGAGTGGGCATATGAAAACTTCGGAACGATCCCCAAGGTGGGAGATTCCTTTAAGTATCACGAAGTGGAAGTAAAAGTGTTTGAAATGGACCATAACAGGATCACGGCGTTGACTGTTACGATCCTGCCTTCCGATAAAGAAGAGGGAGGTGAAGAGTAATGGTTGATATTATCCTGATAGTGGCTTATTCCATAGCCATCATACTTTGTATTATCTTCTCCGGCTTTTTCTCAGGATCGGAAATGAGCTACTCTTCCTGCAACAGGACCAGACTTGACAATCTCTCCGAGGACGGGGACAAGAGAGCGAAGGAAGCGGCAAAGATCGTTGCCAGATTTGATGACACGCTGAGCACCATACTTATCGGAAACAACCTGGTGAACATCGCCTGCTCGTCCATAGGTACGGTGCTTGTGATATCTGTTTATCAGCTGGCTTATCCCGCAGCTCAGAGCGAAGATGCTCCCACGTGGCTATCTACCCTTGTGCTTACCATTCTGATCATTATCTTCGGCGAGACCATACCTAAGATCTCCGCCAAGAAGCAGGCAAACAAAAAAGCGTTAAAATATGCCTATGTCATACGTAATCTCAACGTCATACTTAAACCCATAGTTGTACCTGTGGTAGCCCTTGTTCGTCTTTGCACCAAGGCTTTTAAAGGCGAAAAGGCCGATGAGGATGATGATGTGGCTATAGACGAGCTTTCCGATATCATTGAAACAGCCGAAGAAGAGAAGGTGCTGGATGAGGATGCATCGGAACTTGTTCAGGCAGCCATAGATTTTAGCGACACTCCGGTTTATGAAGTCATGACAGCGAGAGTGGATATGCTTGCCATCGACATTGAAGATGACAAAGAAAGCATAGATGAGATCATAGCAAATTCCACATATACAAGAATACCCGTTTATGAAGGAAGCATAGATAACATCATAGGCACTCTGTCCTTAAACAGATACCTTCGTGCCTGCCTTGACGGGAAGGAACCGGATATCAGAAGCCTGATCATGCCGCCCAAGTATGTTTACAAGACGACAAAGCTTCCCAACGTGCTTAATGAACTGAAACATGCGAAGCAGCATCTTGCCGTGGTTACGGATGAATACGGCGGAACGCTGGGCATCGTATCCATGGAAGATGTTCTGGAAGCCATAGTAGGAGATATCTGGGACGAGAGCGACGAAGTGGAAGACGAAGTGGTGGAGACTCCCGACGGAAGATTTGAGTTCGACGGAGATACTGCCATTGACAGCTTCCTTGAAACCCTGGACATGAGCGAAGGCTCGCTGGAATGCGTTTCCGATACGGTTGGAGGCTGGACCATTGAGACTCTTGAGCATTTCCCGGAAAGAGGAGAGAGCTTCGAATGGAAGGATTACAGGATCACGGTCATGGATTCCGATGATCATAGAGTTTCCAAGGTAATGGCTGAAAAGATAAATAAAGAGGAATAAATAAAAAAGGAACATCACGAAAGGATGTTCCTTTTTAAGTGACATGTTATTGGGCAATCTCTGCCAGTTTCTTCTGCATGCTTTCGCAAAGCTGATTTACCATGTCGGTAACCGTACTGTTTTCTTCCGTTCTCGATGCAAGGGTTTCAATCCTTGAAGTTGCGGTGGCGATCAGACTTTCGAGCTTTTGCGCCTGTTCATTCATCTTCATGACCGCATCCGTGATCTGCTCCTTGTTGGAAAGGGAACTTTTGGCCGCCTTATCGGAGGAAGCGGACAGCTCTTTTATGTTCTGGGCTACTACGCTGAAACCGCGGCCTGCTTCACCTGCTCTTGCAGCCTCGATGGAAGCGTTAAGGGCGAGAAGAGTGGTCTTACCGGAAATAGCGGTAATGTTTTTGTTATCCTTTTCCAGCTGATTCAATAACTGCATGATGTTGGAGAAGGACTGGGCAAAGTTTATGCAGAATTCGTTTATCTCGCTTATGCTTCTGGTGATATCCTCGGTATCCAGCGCAGTGGAGTGGTTGTTTGTGGAAAGGTTATCGATGGAAGAGTTCAGCTTCAGGAAGTCGTTGTTTACGTATTCCGAAATGGCGATACTCTTTTTCTCGTTGTACCATATACAGTTTTCCTTAATGTTTGCTCCGTTAAATATAGCCTTGGCCATGTCTTTACAGGTCTTATATCCGCAGGCACTGCAATCGATATGACGATCCTCTTCGTTAGGCTTTAACATGGTATTAAAGATGTCGTTGTATTCACTTACCGAAGGTTCGGGTTCAGGTACATAAGAGGATTTATCAGAGTATCTTCTTATGAAATCCGATAATTCGAGGTCCTTAAACTGCTCGTTTAAAGCTGCAAGTCTCTGATCGGGAGTCATGGAGCGCCCTGTCTGAAGGTCTTTGCCACTGTCTATCTTTTCTTTCCTTATACGCTGCAATTCAAAGAAGGTATCATCGCCCACTGCGATCTCGGGTTCGGTGGCAGTTCCGTAAAGACAACCCTGAGAACAGTTTAAAGCATCCACGAGAACGGGAAGTTCTTTACCGGAAGAAACTCTCTTTGCATATTCCTTAAGATATTCATATGCATGCTTTTCGCCTTCTATCTGCTTAACCAGCACATCTTCTCCCAGGAACCAGTAAACATTTTCCTTAAGTCCGCCGGGCATAGGATAGATGGCACCCATTCCGTCCTCGATCTCGTCCTTTACGTCATCTCCGTAAAGTCTGTGCTCACGCATATATTTAACCAAATGGTCATAGGTAACGTTATAGGATACAAGACCATCCGTTTCCGGAGCTTTAAAGTCCTTGGATTTAGCAAGACAGGGACTTAAGAAAGCAAGCTTATCCGTGCAATGCTCATATTTGTTAAGATACACCGCCGCACAGAGAGTGGGGGAGTGTACCGGCATGAGCTTGGGCAGAAGCTGAGGCACGTATTTTTCGATATAGTCCACTATAGCCGGGCAGGGCTGGGATATACCGCCCATAAAATGATTTTCCGTAATATACTTGATATAGGCCCAGGTGGTAATGTCTGCTCCGAAACCTACACTTACCAGCCTTCTTACACCAAGTTTTTTGAGACCGCCAAGGATCCTTCCGCTGTCTTTGGGATAGTTGGCAAAAAAAGCGGGAGCGATGAGAAGAGAGATCTTTTCTCCTCTTTTCAGATCGTTTAGGAAAAGCTCGGTATCATCGTCATAGGAACGGGCATCATGGTTACATGCATCGATACATGAACCGCAGCCTACACAGTAATCGGGGTTGATCTCGATGACCTGCGTTTTGTCGTCTTTTTTAACAACTCTGTTGGCAAGAAGAGCAGGGCAAACAGAGATGCAATGGTGGCAGGCTATACAATTGTCATTTGTTGTAACAAGCTTTTGAAAGTAACTCATAATGCTAATCTTTCTCCCTTAAGGTGATATGTTTTTGATACAGCTCCACATTATTGTTTTATTATTTTAGCAATTTTACTACTATCAAGCACAAAAAACAATGTTTACTATGCTGAATTTATTTATTTATAATAAATTCAGACTTTTGTTGGACTTTTTTTTACTGTAAATTGATGAAGTCAATTTTGCCGTAAGCCCTTTTAATTTACGGGGATCTGTTGTAAAATAGTGCATACTCATAAAAGGTGAAAAGGAGACAGGCAGCCATGAGAGTTATAGATAAGATCAAATCCGATAAGATCAGTTTTTCCTTTGAGGTATTTCCTCCGAAAACTGCAGATAAATTTGAATCCATAAAGAGCGCAGCAGAGAAGGTGGGAGCTCTTTCACCGGACTTTATGAGCGTTACTTACGGAGCAGGCGGTGGAACCAGTGAATATACCGTTGCCATAGCAAAGGATCTTCAGAACAAATTTAATATCCCGGTACTTGCTCATCTTACCTGTATAAGTTCCACAAAAGAGGGAGTGAGAAAACAGCTGGAAGCTATTAAGGCTGCGGGACTGGAAAATATCCTGGCTTTAAGGGGAGATATTCCTGTGGGGAGCGAGGCAAGAGAAAACTGGGATTACAGATATGCATCCGAGCTTGTAAAGGAGATAAAGGATTTTAATCCCGACTTTTGCGTCGGCGGAGCCTGCTATCCGGAAAGTCATCCCGAATCTTTAAGTCAGACTAAGGATATTGAGAACATGAAAAAGAAGGTGGATGCGGGATGCGAATTCCTTACCACTCAGATGTTCTTTGATAATAACATTTATTGGAACTATCTTTACAAAGTCAGGGATGCGGGGATAAAGGTGCCCATCGTTGCAGGCATCATGCCTGTTACGAACGTGAAGCAGGTGGAGAGGACCTTAAAACTCTCCGGTTCCCAGGTACCTCTTAAGTTTAAGTATATGGTGGACAAGTTCGGACAAAATCCAGAAGCTATGAAACAGGCCGGCATTATATATGCCACGGAGCAGATCGTGGATCTTATCGCAAACGGCGTTACCGCTATCCACCTGTACACCATGAATAGGGCAGACATTGCGGAAGAGATCAAGAATAACCTGAAGGGCATTTTGGACATATAGATTCTTAACATGATCGAGATAAGAAAATATAAAATAAAAGAATTAAACCTGAAAAATGTGAATTATTATATGGGGCAGAGAAACGGACAGGCGATCGAGGGCATGCCCGAAAGGATAGACAAGGCGCTTAAAAACCTTCTCCCTGTGTTTGACGGCAAGGTATGCTTTATGGAAAGCGATATGCCGGAGGTGGATTCCGTGGATCTTAAAAGACATCTGGTGGGATGCAAAAAGGTCCTCCTGATGGCGGCTACCATCGGTGCGGAAGCAGACAGGGTAAGGATGAGAGCGGCGGTGGTTTCGCCGGTGGAGCAACTTATCTACGATGCGCTGGGGACTGAAGCCATAGAACATGTGTGCGATACCTTCTGTAAGGAAATGGAAGAAAAGTACGGAAAGCTTACATCCAGATTTTCTCCGGGTTACGGGGATCTGCCTTTGGAGTACCAAAAGACCATGATATCCCTTTTGGATACCAACAGAAAGATAGGGCTGTCTTTGACGGATTCATTGCTCATGAGTCCCACCAAGTCGGTTACCGCCATAGTGGGGATCAAGGGGAATTAACTTTAAATACGGTATACATATTTTTACATAAGGATAAATGATATGGATTTAAGAGAAAAGTTAAAACAAGGCATATTTTATTTCGACGGAGCCACAGGATCCCAGCTTCAAAAGAAGGGAATAAAACCCGGAGAGCTTCCTGAAATATGGAATATAACTCACCGGGAAGACATAATCGCTCTGGGACAGTCCTATTTTGAAGCCGGGGCCAACGGAGTGGCTGCCAATACCTTTGGGGCAAATTCCATGAAGTATGACGGGAAAGACGGACGTTATGGCCTTAGAGAGATCGTTAAAGCCGCTATGGAATGTGCCATGGAGGCAAGGAAAAGAGCAAGTGGTGAAATGGTCCAAAAGGATATGTACGTGGGAATGGACGTGGGATCCCTGGGGAAGCTTTTAAAACCACTGGGAGATCTGGAATTTGAGACGGCTGTTTCTCTTTTTAAGGAAACCATATCTCTCGGTGTGGAATTCGGAGCGGAATATATACTTATAGAGACAATGAACGATTCTCTTGAAAGTAAGGCGGCAGTAATAGCCGCTAAGGAGATCACGGATGTTCCCATCTTTGTAAGTAATGTATATGACGAGACCCATAAGACCATGACCGGTTCTTCACCTATGGTAATGACCACCATAATGAACGGTCTGGGAGTGGATGCTGTGGGGGCCAATTGCTCTCTGGGACCTGATAAGATGCTGGAGATCGTTCCGGAATTATATGCAGGGGCGGACATTCCCGTCATCTTTATGCCCAATGCGGGTATGCCCAAGATGGACGGAGACAGAGTGGTCTATGACGTGGGTCCTGAAGAATTCGCATCCTACGCTGTAAAGGCAGTGGAAGCAGGGGCAAGACTTTTGGGCGGTTGCTGTGGTACAACGCCGGAGCATATAAAGCAGATGGTGCTGGCCACAAGAGATATTAAGCCCTTGGAAGTAATGGAACATAACACAGGAAGGATAGCTTCTTACACAACAGTGGTTGAATTCGGAAAGAAGCCCATCCTTATCGGGGAAAGGATCAATCCCACAGGAAAGAAAAAACTGAAAGAGGCTCTCAGATCCGGAGATATGTCATATATCCTGGGAGAAGCAGTGAATCAGGAAGAAGCCGGAGCAGATGTGCTGGATGTGAACGTGGGACTTCCGGAGATAGACGAAAAGGCAGTGCTCTGTGATACCGTAAGGGAGATACAGGGTATAACGGCCCTTCCCCTGCAGCTGGATACCAGCGATCCCGTTGCTATGGAAGCAGCCCTAAGAGCCTATAACGGAAAAGCTATGGTGAATTCCGTAAACGGCAAGGAAGAGGTGATGGAAGCGATCTTCCCTCTTGTGAAAAAATATGGCGGCTTCCTGGTGGCTCTTACATTGGATGAGGGCGGTATACCGGAAACTGCGGAAGGCAGATTTAAGATAGCGGAAAAGATCGTTAAGCGTGCAGCGGAATACGGCATTTCAAGGAAAGATCTGATCTTTGATCCTCTGGCCATGGCTGTTTCATCGGATTCAAAGGCCGCAAGAGGTACCCTGGATGCCATAAAGCTTATAAAGGAAAGACTGGGATGCTATTGCTCACTGGGTGTGTCCAATGTTTCCTTCGGACTTCCAAAGAGAGAGATCATTACTTCCGTGTTCTTCACCATGGCTATGGAATGTGGCCTCGACGGCGCAATAATGAATCCTTTTGCCACAGAGATGATGAAGGCATATAAATGCTTTATGACTTTGAACGGCCTGGATGATAATTGTATCGGATATATAGAATATGCAGACAAAATGGAAGTAAATACTCTTCAGACCTCTCAGGGAAGTGCTCAAAAGGGCGGGGCAGGTGTTGCAACTTCGGCAAACAGTGCTTCGGGTAACGATCAGGGGCTGGGCTTTGCCATAAAGAAGGGTATGTCCGATGCGGCAGCGGAAGAAACAAAGAAATTATTGGCCGATAAGGATGCAATGGCTATCATAAATGAGGACATAATCCCTGCTCTTAATGAGGTGGGAGTGGGCTTTGAAAAGAAGACCATATATCTGCCTCAGCTGCTTATGAGCGCCGAGGCCGCTAAGGCTGCTTTCGGAGTGGTATCAGCGTCCATGCCGGAGACTTCTGCCAAGGGACCCAAGGTGATAATGGCTACGGTAAAGGGGGATATCCATGATATAGGAAAGAATATTGTTGTAGCTCTTCTTAAGAACTACGGCTTTGAAGTACTTGACCTGGGAAAGGATGTTCCTCCCGAAAAGATACTTGACTGTGTAAGAAAAGAAAATGTCAGACTTGTGGGACTGTCCGCCCTTATGACCACCACCGTTCCTGCCATGGAAGAGACCATAAAGCAGATCCACGGATTTGATCCGGACATAAAGGTGTGTGTGGGAGGCGCAGTGCTTACTCAGGAATACGCAGATATGATCCATGCGGATAAATATGCCGCTACGGCAATGGATACCGTAAGATATGCCCAAAAGGTGTTTGGAATGGATCAATAAAGTTAATATCCTATAAAAATCCCCTTTCCTAAGGATCAGGAAAGGGGATTTTTGTACGGAAGGGAATCCATGTTCATTAAAGTATTGATGTTTTCTTAAGAGCGGGACGAAGGGCATTGTAAAGAATAATACCGATTACGGAGTTTATGCCCGCGTTGATAAGTGTGGTCCAGGTGGTTACCGCAACCAGGGCTTTGATGGCAGATGCAGCCTTGTCCGGATTGGGGAAAAGAAGGGTGTACCAGAACCATTTGAGCGAAGGCTCGAATACGCAGTTGAACGCAAGACCGGCAACAGTGGCTACTATGGACCAGGTGATGATGTACTTTGCGGTATGTTTATCGTTGATGTTCTTTAATTTTACGGCGATGAAACCTACGATCAAACCTATGAGAAGTTTGCATATAAAGGTTCTGGGAGCGCTGGCGGCAAAACCGCCGAGAATATCCGCAAGAGAGAGACCCACAGCTCCTGCTAGACCGCCGTAAAGTGGACCGAGGATAAGGGCTCCGAGAACCACAAAAGCATTACCGATGTGCACCTTTGTTCCGGATGCGTTAATGGCAGGGAATACTGAGTAACCTACAAAGCAGAGGGCAGCCATAAGGGCGGCAATGCAAAGCTTTTTGATATGTTCGTTTTTCATAATACTGACTCCTTTTTTACTTTTAGTATCGATGTTTTAAGCTTAATTTACTTCGACCTTGATTTTTTATAGCAGGTAATGTATCATTGAACTGGTTCTATTAAAATAACCAAAAATGGAGAAAATTATAAGACCAGATGAAGGACGAAAAGAAATACATAAAAATATATGAAAGCCTAAGAGATGATATTCTAAAAGGGATCTATCCTTATATGTCCAAGCTGCCTTCCAAAAGAGTTACCGCGGACACTTTCGGTACGAGCCTCATCACCGTCGAGCATGCCTATGAACTGCTGGCGGAAGAGGACTACATAAGGTCCAAAGAGAGGAGCGGCTATTTTGTGTCCTTCGAGGAAGGAAAGATGATCCACGGCAGCGGGATGGGAAGGCGAACGGCTCCTAAGCGGTTTGAACAGGCAGAGGCAGCGGATGAGTATCGTTTTCCTTTTTCCGTATATGCGGGAACGGTTAGAAAGATCCTTACCGAGTACGGGGAAGAGGTACTGGTGAAATCCCCGCCCCAAGGGTGCATGGCTCTTAAAGAGGCGGTCTGTGATTATCTCTTGCGGAGCAGGCATATGCTTACTCAACCCTCTCAGATCATCATAGGTTCAGGGTCCGAATACCTTTACGGGCTGATCGTTCAGACCTTCGGAAGGGATGTGATCTACGGTATCGAAAACCCTTCTTATGAAAAGATCGCTCTCATATACAAGGCAGCGGGAGTTAAGTGCGACATGCTGACGCTGCTTAACGACGGCATCAAAAGCGAGGATCTTCTAAAGACCAAGGCCAAGGTGCTGCACATCACACCCTACAGAAGCTACCCCAGCGGAATAAGCGCGACGGCTTCCAAAAAGAGAGAGTATTTAAGGTGGGCTGCGGAAAAAGGCGGCATTATCGTAGAGGATGATTTTGAATCCGAGTTCTCGCCGTCCAGAAAGATAGAAGAGACCCTTTATACCATAGACAAGGATCAGAATGTGATATATGTAAATACTTTTTCCAAGACCGTATCTTCGTCACTCCGTGTGGCCTATATGGTGGTTCCGGAGAGGCTGGTGCCTTTGTTTGAGGAAAAGACCGGCTTTTACTCCTGCACGGTTCCCACCTTGGACCAGTACATTCTGGCGGAACTCATGGATAACGGAGATTTTGAGAGACACATAAACAAAGTGAGAAGAAAAAGAAGGGGATGACCCTTTGGGGACGGGGTTAGGGGTTCATTTTTAGGCGCAAAGCGCCAAAATGAACCCCTAACCCCGTCC
>JAFSWD010000177.1 GCA_017444675.1 Lachnospiraceae bacterium | reverse complement strand
TCAAAAAGTGAACCCATAACCCCGTCCCCGGGTGTCAAAAATCTCTTGTGGGGGAAGGGGGGGAATGATATACTCTTTCCTTAGAAAAGAAAGAGAGGCGGTAGGAGTCAATGGGAGACCTAAATGGGAAAACAGCCATAGTTACGGGGGCAAATTCCGGAATGGGGATGGCGACGGTGCGGGCGCTTAGCGATATGGGGGCAAAGGTTATTATGCTCTGCAGGAGCGAGAAGAGAGGGAAAGAAGCCTTCGACACGCTTATGGCAGAGAAGGAGAGAGATCTGGAAATGATCCTCTGTGACCTCGGGGATTATGATTCTATAAGGGATTTTGTGGAGAAAGTCGAGGAAAGATATGCCAGGATAGACATTTTGGTCAACAATGCGGGATTTATTGCTTTGAACAGGCAGGAGACCAAAGAGGGACTGGAGATGCAGTTCGGGGTGAACTATGTGGGGCACTTTCTTCTGACATCGCTGTTGATCGACCGGATGCAACCCGGGGCGAGGATCGTGAATGTTTCTTCCGGAGCGCATAAGATCGGAAAGATCCACTTTGAGGATATTAATCTGGAGCGGAGCTTTAATGTATTTAAGGCATACGGGCAGAGTAAGCTGGCGACGGTACTGTATACGAGGGAACTAGCGAAAAGGCTAGAAGCTAAGGGAATCACGGTGAATTGCTGTCATCCCGGTGCAGTGGCCACAAATATGGGAGTTGACAGAAATACCGGGTTTGGAAAGACGGTTACCCGCATGCTCAAGCCATTTTTCCTGACTCCTGAGGAAGGGGCACGGACAGCGGTGTTTCTGGCGTCGGATCCGTCGGTGAAGGATGTTACCGGGGAATATTTTTATAAATGCAGGATCGCACGGTCGTCCAAAAGGTCCAAGGATATGGGGCTGGCCGCGAGATTATATGCCTTTACGAAGGAATTGGTGGAGTGAGGAAAATATATGAAAAACACGAACGAAGATTATAAAAAACTGGTGGAGCATTGGAACAATGTGTTCCGATTGACGGAGGAAGACCGGGAAGCCGGTGAAAATGCGGGAAATGAGACCTGGGGGGATGAGGAACTTAAGGAGATGACGCCCTCTGAGAAGCTGTTTATTGCGGCGACATCACTGGGAAACTGCGAAAAGGTGCTGGATTATGGCTGCGGAAACGGATGGGCCGGGCTAAGTGCGGCGAGGAGCGGATGCGAGGCGGTGACATGTGCGGATCCCGCGGAAAATGCTTTGGAGGCCGTGAAGTTATATGCCCGCATGTTCGGCGTCGAAGACAGGATAAAGACAGTCTGCATTGATGAAACCTGGATCGGGAATGTGGAGGATGAG
The DNA here is from genome assembly GCA_017444675.1 of Lachnospiraceae bacterium. Taxonomy (GTDB): domain Bacteria; phylum Bacillota; class Clostridia; order Lachnospirales; family Lachnospiraceae; genus RGIG3528. Next base: position 6,696 of record JAFSWD010000177.1, on the reverse strand, counting down.
GCATATGACGGGTTGATATGTTCGAATGTGCTGGACGTGATCCCGGAAGATATGGCGGAGGATATAATGAAAAACGCCGCCCGGATCCTTAAGAAAGGCGGTCGGGTGGTCATAGGCATGAACAACTATTTAGATCCTGCAGCGGCAAAGAAACGCGGGCTGGATCTGCAAAACGGCAATAGGCTTTACGTTGACGGGGTGCTGAGACTTGTCAGCAGGAGCGACGAGGAGTGGAACGAGATCCTTGGGAAATACTTTACAGTAGAGCGCCTCGAACATTTTTCCTGGCCCGGAGAGACCAAAGAGGGCAGGAGATTGTTTTATCTCAGTAAATAAAAAAGTTGCCAACGGGAACATTTCACGTTGGCAACTTTTTTTGACCCCGTCACAGCGATTCAAAACCCGCAAAATACACCCCCCTATTTCTGCGAAACAGCTGTTTATCCGAGGCGGTAGATGGGCTATAATGCAGCCATAGACATCGAACGAAAAGGTTCGAGGAGGGAGGAAAAATGTTATTCGGATTCTTAGGTGCTATGGCGGCTATATGCCTGCTGCTTTTTCTTGGCTTATGTTTTTCAGGCGCGTTGTTCGCTTTCATATTCTGGTTATGCATTAAATTGCCTCTGTCCCTGTTCTTTTTTATCGTAGGAACATTGCTTTGCTGCACGATCATCCTTATACCTTTGGGGATCATGTGCTTCAAGATAGGCGGAGGGATGCTGGTTCCGGGTATTTAAATAATAAAGCTTATATCACAGTGTTTCATGTTTGATCCTCTCAAATGGTGCCACAGTAAGTAACTGCGGTACCATTTTTTTGAACCCCGGGGACGGGGTTATAGGTTCATTTTGGGTGAAATGAACCCCGGGGACGGGGTTAGTGGTTCATTTTGTTGACTCAGGTGGCCAAAATCTTACGTTGGGCCAAAAAGTCTTGGGACAAGAACACTTCCGTAAAGCATTGCTTTGACTCTAGTACATCGGTTGCAAAATAAGTGGACTAATGCGAAGAATGCTTGCCTGAGAGTGCAGTTTCAAAAACGTAGGCGTAGCTGGCTACGCTGAGGCTTTTGGAACTGTGCTGTCAGGTTAAGCAGGCAAGCATTCGGTCCGGTTATTTAAGAATCGATGTACTAGATGCAAAAACCCTCTGTAGGGTCACTAAAATGAACCCCTAACCCCGTCCCCGGGGTTCATTTGTGGGGAGAAATTTCCTCACGGGGTGGTGTATCATTAAGACAACAAAGAGGGAAGCACACATGAAAGGAGAACACCATGAAAGGATATGCTATTGAGAGCGGTTATATGGGATATGTGAACGGAAGATATGAGCTTTTTGCAACGGAAGAAGAATATTACGAATTCATGGAGGAGAATAATTAAACCTTAATTTAAGGAAATATGCACGATAGTTGCATTTTAGGCCATTATTTGTTATAATACCCTCGTATGGCTTATTGGAAGATACCTACGAGGTTTAGATAAATGAAAAATGAAATAAAGAATGTTATGGACATTGCGGTGGAACGAGGCGAAGTCGCAGGATGCAATGCCCTTATTATATCAGGCGGAAGAGAGATCGCCTATGCCGAGAGCGGATATAAAAATGTCGAGAGAAAGACACCTTTTGAGAGAGATACGATAATGAGGCTCTATTCCATGTCCAAGCCCATTACCTCCGCTGCGGTCATTATGCTTATGGACAGGGGGATGATCGACCTGGGCGATGCGGTAGGTAAGTTCATTCCTTCATTTTACGATGCACATGTTGCGACACCGGCAGGAAGAGTCAAAGCGGATCGGCCGGTAACGTTAAGAGATTTATTGAATATGGCTTCGGGAGCGGTTTATCCCGGAAATTCCACAGCGGCTGAATGCCAATCCGCTGCTCTTTTTGATGAATTGATCAAAAAGCTGGGTACCGCTGACGAGATGAGTACGATGGAGCTTGCCGAGAGGATCGGGAAGCTGGATTTTGATTTCCAGCCCGGAGAGACTTTTAAGTACGGTACAAGTGCGGATATTTTGGGCGCTGTTGTGGAGGCTGTATCCGGAGTTCGTTTCGGCGACTTCCTTAAGAAGGAATTTTTTGAACCCCTGGGCATGATCGACACGGACTTTTGGGTACCGGCCGAGAAAATGAACAGGGTTGCGGATGTATATGACTCGGTGAACGGACAGGTGAAGTTCACGGTTACAGATCACCTGGGTATCAATTATAAGGCAGATCACAGGCCGGCCTTTGAGTCCGGCGGAGCAGGTCTGTTTTCGACCTTGGATGATTATTCGCATTTCGCTGAAATGCTCATGAATAACGGAGAATATAATGGCAAAAGACTGCTTTCCGAAAAGGCAGTCAAGTTTATGACCAACGGCAGCATTGCGCCCTGGCAGCAGAAAGGCCTTGATACATGGGATGGACTTACAGGTTATACCTACGGAAATCTTATGAGAGTATTGAGAGATCCTTCCAGATGCCTGACCTACGGTGAAGTGGGAGAATACGGCTGGGACGGCTGGCTTGGTGCTTATTTTTCAAATGACCCCCAAAATAAGCTTACTATTCTTATCGGTATGCAAAAATTAAATGCCGGTACATGGAATCTTACAAGGAAGATCAGAAATCTGGTCTACAAAGAGGTCAGATAAATGGAAGAAAATAAAACATATCAGAAGTATTACAACCCGTGTGAGTTACCCAAGGTAACCATTGCGATTGTAATAATTAATGTTGTTCTTTTTGTTTTGCAAACACATCTTTTTAAATATGATGCATGGAGTCTGTTGGGTATCAACTGGGATAAGCTGGTTGACAAGGAATTTTACAGACTCTTTACTGCTATGTTTACCCATGCGTCTCTGGCTCATCTGGGCAGTAACATGATCGCACTTTACGGTGCGGGCATGTATCTGGAGGAAAAACTGGGCTCCAAGAGATTCCTGATCTTCTACCTCCTTTGCGGTGTATTGGGAGAGATCCTGGGCTGTACTCTGGGAGGCTATGTGCTTCAAAGGGAGTATATTTCCGTGGGCGCATCGGGTGCGGTTTTCGGACTTGTGGGCATGCTGATCATCCTTTCTTTAAGAAAGCAGATGTTCAGGATACCTATGATCAGGATAATATTGTTTTTGGCATTGTGTATAACTGATGCCCTGACAGAATCGGGTGTGGACATTTTCAGTCACGCCGGCGGTTTTGTTGTGGGTATTGTGATTGGACTCATTTATTCCTGTGTGGCGGGGGAAAAAACCATAGAGGAATGAAAGGAGACGCGATGGATAATTCTTCCGAAGAAATGAAGATGACTTACAGTTCGGTGATTGCCAAGGACGGAAGGCCCGTGGTGGCGGTTCGTTTTGAGCGTGGCAGGGATTTTGCGGAGGCAATACTGCCGGATGTCACCATCAGAAAAAGTAACGGTTTCTCGGAGGAAGAGATCGCAGCTCTTGAATTTTATTTGAAAAGCAACAAGAAAGATATAGGGGAAAAGGCTAAGGCGATCACGGGTCTGCATAATTTCTTTGGTTAATGAAATGAGGAAAGCCTATGAACAAAGAATGGTGGCGCAACGCGATCATATATCAGATATACCCCAGGTCCTACAAGGACACTGACGGAGACGGCATCGGAGATATTCCGGGCATTATAGAAAAACTGGACTATATAAAGGGTCTGGGCGTGGATTGCATCTGGCTCAGTCCTGTTTATGCAAGTCCGAATTTTGATAACGGTTACGATATTTCGGATTATAAAGCCATCCATCCGGATTTCGGTACTATGGAAGACTTTGATCGTCTGGTGAGTGAGGCAAAGGCGAGAGACATAAAGATCATAATGGATCTCGTGATAAACCATACCTCTGATGAACATGAGTGGTTCAAGAAGGCTCTTGCAGGCGATAAGAAGTACAGGGATTATTATTATTTCAGAGAGAAAAGGAACAACTGGGGTTCTTTCTTCGGAGGAAGGACCTGGGAAAAGGTGCCGGGAGAGGACATGTACTATCTCCATCTTTTTTCCAAAAAGCAGCCTGACCTTAACTGGAAAAATCCCGATGTTTACAATGAGATCTGCGACATCATGCGTTTTTGGCTGGACAAAGGTATTGCCGGCTTCAGATGCGATGTCATTAATGTCATATACAAAAATTCTCTTGAAAACGGCAAGAGAAGGCTTGTACTTACCGGTCTTGAGCATTACCTGAGCACCGATGGCTGCCACGAGATCTTGAAGCGCCTGCAGAAGGATGTACTCTCAAAGTACGATGCTTTTACCGTGGGTGAAACCGTAATGGTGGATCCGGACGCTGCCAACCTCCTTATGGGCGAGGACCGCAAGGAACTCAACATGGTCTTCGGCTTCGAGCATATGGAGTGCGACCAGCGCGGAGTAAAGTGGTTCAAGCGCCGTTATTCTCCGGAGAGGCTGATAGCTGCCCTGGACAAATGGCAGACCGGTTGCGAGTGGACTGCCAATTACCTGGAGAACCACGACCAGCCCAGATCCGTAAGCCGTTTCGGAGATGCTGAAAATCTTCGTAAGGAAAGCGCCAAGATGCTTTGCGTCCTTAACCTTGCCCTAAGAGGCACGCCCTACATTTACCAGGGTGAGGAGATCGGCATGACCAACGGCGACTTTGACCGCATGTCCGAGATCGAAGATATTGAAAGCAAAAATGTGGCCAAGATCCTTAAAAAGTTTCTCGTTCCTCGGGGCGCGATCAAGAAGATGATCAAGAAGACCACCAGAGACAATGCCCGTACTCCCATGCAGTGGGATCATTCGGCGGGAGCCGGTTTTACCGATGGAATGCCCTGGCTAAAGATCAACGGCAACCACGAGTGGATCAACGTTGAGGACGATGAAAAGAATGAAAACGGCGTCATTGCCTTTTATAAAGATATGATCGCTCTCCGCAAGCAGAGCGATGCGTTGCAGTTTGGTGATTACAGCCGCCTGGAGGCCAAAAAGGGTATATATGCCTTTGTGAGAAAGGCCGAAAAAGAGACTTTGACCGTGCTCATCAACATGAACGGCTACAGCGAGAAAATGCCTGAGATCACCGGCCGTGTCCTTATCTCCAACTATGACCGCGAAAATCTCGAGGAAATGAAGGGGCTTATGAAGCCCTACGAGGCGTTGATCCTTAAATAAGGCATATCTTTTCTCGACACTTTATTATCCGGTCATTGACTTAACAGGCCTTGCTTGGTAAAATAGTCAAGACACTGTGGAAATGCAGTGGATAAGAATAAAGAAAATACCTGAGAGGGAGTAGTGGCGCTTACACGGCGCGATAAGTCAACAGACCCGGTCGGATAAACGACCTGGCTTATCTTAAACAACGAGACTCGTACAGACCTAATGGGCTGTCACGGGTCTTTTCTTATATCTTAAAAAGCCACGGAGATGTGGCTTACAATATAATCTTTTTAGGAGGAACCATAAATGGTTTTTGCGATTATTCTTTTTGTGATCACCTATGTGGCGATGATCGTATTTGACAAGTACAGACCTTTCATCGCAATAGGATCGGCTCTTATCTTCATTGTTTCGGGGATGCTTCCTTTAAGCGAGATCTTTCCGGCTCTGGACTTTAACGTCCTCATGATGATCGCCGGTACCATGGGACTGGTTGCACTGTTCTCTGAGAGCAGGATGCCCGATCTTCTGGCAGACATCATTCTTGAAAAAGTGCCCAATGTTAAATGGGCCATCGTAAGCCTGGCACTTTTCGCAGGCGTCATTTCGGCTTTTGTTGACAACGTTTCCACAGTACTCATGATCGCTCCCGTAGCCCTCATGATCTGTAAGAAGATAAAGATCAATCCGATCCCCGTCATCATTGCCATCGCAGTGTCCTCAAACCTTCAGGGCGCGGCTACATTGGTGGGCGATTCCACAGCCATCATGCTGGGCTCCTATGCAAATATGAGCTTCATGGATTTCTTCTTCTATCAGGGCAAGTTCTCCATTTTCTGGGCAGTTGAACTGGGCGCCGTGCTTTCCGCACTGATCCTTCTGATAATGTTCAGAAAAGAGACCGCCAAGGTGCCTCACGGCGAAAGAACTCAGGTAAAAGACATGGTTCCCACCTTCCTTTTGGGCGGAGCCATAGTGCTTCTCATCATTGCGTCCTTCATTCCCAACACACCCGGCATCACGAACGGCCTTATCTGCTGCACCATGTTTGTGATCGGTCTGGTTTACACCTACTTTAAGCGTAAGGGCGAAGCGAAGGAAGTCATCGTAAATGCTTTTAAGGAGATCGACTTCCAGACCATAGGTCTTCTCATCGGCCTCTTCCTTGTGATCGGCGGTATCAGGCAGATGGGCGTTATCGACTGGGTGGCAGGCCTCATGGCCAAGGCCGGCGGCAGCAATGCTTTCCTGATCTACACCATCATCGTTTGGGGCAGCGTGCTCTTCTCCGCATTCGTGGACAACATTCCCTTTGTTGCCACCATGCTTCCGGTGATCCAGGGCCTTTCCATGAAACTGGGTATCGACCCCACACCTCTTTACTTCGGACTTCTTTCCGGAGCTACCCTGGGCGGTAATCTCACCCCCATCGGCGCTTCAGCTAACATAACAGGCATAGGTATTCTCCGCAGGGAAGGCTGTGAAGTGAAAAACTCCGATTTCTTTAAGATCGGTATCCCCTTCACCATGGCAGCCATCATACCCGCATAT
>JAFSWD010000176.1 GCA_017444675.1 Lachnospiraceae bacterium | reverse complement strand
TAAGCAGGCAAGCATTCGGTCCGGTATTTTAGAACCGATGTACTAGTTTCCACCCTGTCAGCGGTAAAAAGGCAGGGGATCACAAGAAAGTTCATACCCCTGGCCTTAACTCTGTCAAAATGAGATTCCGGGTCCACATCCAGCCATTCTTTTATCACCGAAGAGGGCTCGTCCGATTTTCTAATGTTCACGTTATTCCTGGGTTCCTCATAGTATGAAAACAGAATATTTTCATGCATGGAGATATAGGCATATTTATCTCCCTTATTCAGTCCTTCATCCGTAAGTGCCTTATGATACCTTATATAGGATGTGAGCTTTTCCGGGAAAACAAAGGCTATCCTTCCCACCCTGGTCTTTTGGTCCGTGGTCCTCTCCTTTTCCCATTCATCCGTGTTTTCTTCAGGTTCCCATTGATAATACACCTTTATCATGGGTGCAAAAGCCCGGTCACCCTCTTCTCTCGGCCAAAGCTTCAAAAAAGGAGCAAGGTCTGAAAAAAGACCTTCGGGATCTATTTTCTTATCACCGTTGTCAGAGATCTCTTCAATATGTAAAAATCCCATATTCTCATATCTGTAAAAGGATGCGTTACAAAGCTTTCCTTCTTTAATAAGCGCAAAGGCCTTGTTTTTGCATTTTTCAACGGCCTCATCAAACCCGTTTTCTTTTGCAGCAGCATTAAAACTGCATCTGTATTGATGACGTATTATCATTTTTACTACTTCCTTTCTTCTGTACCGATCAATTCATTATCATGGTAACGGAGAGTCAGATTCACCGTTTCTATGCCTTCCAGCATCTTATTAAGGAACACCCTGTCTCCTTCCCAAAGTTCCAGATCCATGATCTCTTCCTTTGGTATCCATTTAAGCGTCCCTTCGATGCAATCCATATCTATATCTCCGTCCCATTCTGATGCCGTAAAAAGATACATATCCTCATCTTCACACACATCATTCCTGAATTCCACTATTCCCAGAAAGGCATATCTTTTGAGGACAACCCCTGTTTCTTCCAGTACTTCCCTTTTCAGGCATTCTTCCGGAGTTTCATTCTCTTCGAACTTGCCTCCAACTCCGATCCATTTACCCTTATTCAGGTCTTTTTTCTTTTTGTTTCGGAGCAGCATGAGATAGTTCCCGTCCTTCTCCATATAGCATAGCGTTGATCTTATCATAAGCCTCACATCCGTTTATTTTATGACTTAAGCTTTTTTCTTTCATTAAACATCTGGATTATATTTTACCCCTTTACAACTGTCAAGTAAGGAGGGGTCGAGAAAAGATATGCACAAAAGAAAAAGGGCACCTTTTAAAAGATGCCCTGAAATTGCTGTTATCAGATCTTAAAGAAATCCAGATCCTGCTTCAATGTGTCTGCAATATGCTTAAGTTCCGCAGAAGTCTCCGCAAGCCTTGCAGTCTCCGAATTCAGCTGCGTCATAGCACTTGATGTTGTCTCGGCGGAAGCAGCATTCTCCTCGGAAATAGCGGAGAGATTCGTCATGATCTCAACAATGGTAGCACTGGAATCTTCGCAGGCCTGAGACTGCTTGAGGACCTCAATGACCGCGCTCTGGGTATACTCGATACCTGTGCTTACATTTGAGAAGATGTCATGAGTGGAATCAATATCGCCCTTCTGGCTCTTAATGAACTCACCTGCCTCATTAATGGTCTCAACCATTCGATTGGACTCTTCGGAAAGGGACTGGATGATGCCCTCGATAATGGAAGCGGATTCATTGGTCTGGGATGCAAGCTTGGCAACTTCTGTTGCAACTACTGCGAAGCCCTTACCTGCCTCTCCCGCACGTGCAGCCTCAATGCTGGCATTAAGTGAAAGAAGGTTGATCTGGTCTGCTACGGAAGCGATGAGGCTGATAGCATCCTGAATCTTTACTACGGATTCATCTGTCTTACGTACCTGCTCCTCGATCCTATGGAAAGCATCTGTGGTCTTGTCACTGGATCTTGTGAGCTCGTTCATATTCTCATTGGCTTCCTTGCCGTTGGAATGCATCTCATCCGACTTTTCGGAAAGGTTTGTAACACTTTCGAAGATCTGATTGATATTCTGACGGATACCAATGATCTGCTGGGATGATTTTTCCACATCTGCCGCCTGCTCAACAGCACCGGAAGAAATCTGGTGAATAGCTTCATTAAGGTTTATCGCAACTTCTTTAGACTTATTGGCACTTTCCTCAAGCGCAACACCGGACTCGGCAAGCACATTGGTCATGGACTTAACCTTGGATACCATGCTCTGAAGCACATCCATAAAGCCATTCAAACTGTCTGCGAACATTGCAAACTCATCCTTACCGGAAGCATCTGCTCTTACTGCTATATTACCGGCAGCGATCTCATCGATAGCCTTCTTAAAGGTCTTAACACTCTTTCTGATACTGCGGCTTACGCTGCTCATAAGGATAAGAAGAGCAACAACGCCCACTGCAATAAAGGAGATAGTGATAACACTTACGCTCGACTTAACAGTATTCATCTGGGTATTGGCTACATCCAGCACCTGATCACAAAGACTTGTAAGCGAAGCATTAATCTCAGCATTATCAGCCTTTATGGCTACCGTCTGAGTATCGATCTTTTTGATTTCCTCAAACAGGCCTTTTTTAATCTTAAGATATCCCATTGCCACGTCGGCAAGAGAAGAATCTGTGGTATATGCGGGAATATTCTCTTCAAGTTCGGCAAACAAAGTCTCGATCTCGGAAAGAGAAGCTGTGATATCCTTACCTTCAACGATCAGCTTGCTGTAGGTGTTAACCTTATTATCTATACTGCTTAATGTGTTTGCATATCCATAAACTCCGGTCATGGATCCACCATATCTGAAATCATGGCCTTCATAAACCGCAGGATCCAGATAAAGCTCATATCTTAAAGTCGTATAGTTCTGTACATTATATTCCTGAACGGAAATGGTAGCCTGTACTTCCTCCCAACGATTGTTGTCCGCATCAAACTTTCCTGTAACCTTAATAGCCGGTTCGCCGTCAAATTCGGTAAATACTGCGTCCACAACACCGTCTCCGGCTCTGGTGATCTTATCTATTGTTGTAAGGTCTACCTTGGCTTCAGCGCTGTCACTTAAGAAAGAGATGTTCTTTACATAGTAATCGCCCTTGTAAGTAAGAGTACCGCCCAAACGCAAGCAGATATTATTTCTCTTACCGATGACGGGTAATCTGTCTTCATATACCAGCTTGATATAATCGTAATCACCGATCGTAACCATCTCACCTACGTCAGGTCCGCCTGTAGCCCAGGGGATTTCAAACCATTCATTGTGGTTTACAAGGGATTTGAAGCTGGCACTGAGGTCTGAACTTGAAGCGGCAAATTCCTTATATTTACCGATCTCTGTGGAATAACCTCTTGATGAATGGAATTCCAAAAGCCCGGTATAATTCTCTTTGTCCTTTGCCACATTCTTTAATATCTCGTCAATGTATTCGGCATAGACAGCTCCCCCCTCTTCCCTCAGGGTATTTGCCTTCTTTTCCATTTCATCCAGGTTCTTGAGGGTAGCCTTAATGTAACTCTCATCAACATAATACTGGTAAAGAGCATCGTTCGCCAGATTTTCGGTCTGAAGCACGCTGATATCTTTCACTAAAGATACAACTTCACTGCTTTTTGAGTTCTCGCTCATTGATCTCATACCGATGATACCTATCGACAAAGCGATAAAAATGCCTACGGCACCCATCAGAACGAATTTACCTTTCACAGTTTTAAACATGCTCTGCTTAAACTGCTTTCCATTATTGTTGTTCATTCTTTTGCTCCTTTTCGGAAAACTATGTTTACATACGATCGTATAAATTATATGCCTGTTTGTTCTATTTTTACCAGTAAACTTTTTCTTTCATTTTATTAAAAATTGAATATACAAATTCGATAAAAGTTGACAAAATACACTAACTGTCCGTATATGTATATTTAATTTTTTCTTCAGGTCTCAAAAGTATTATACCCCCGGTAAAACAGCTTTAAAATTCTTATTGACAGAACCTCTTTTCCATGTTAAATTATCTTCACTTTTGAAAAGCAAATCTTACGGAGTCTTTTCGAAGCAATTATATGGCTGTGTTTTCAGCCGCTTACTTATTGAGTTCTATCTCAAATTTTATAAGTTGGTTACTTATAACCGAAATGCACATGTGTTGTGCAGACGTGTGAAACGGTCAATAATTGAGTACTAAAAGTGGAATTGCTATATAGACTCTGAAAAACCTGTTATATTTCGATGAAACAAGACTGTATGCATGTGCGTGCAGTCTTTTTTTTCGGAGGAAACAAGATGAAACCTGAATATAAGTTGGACCAAAGCAGTGCACCTATATATGAAGCTTTGGAAACATTCAGAAGCATGCGCGTGGTGCCCTTTGACGTTCCCGGTCACAAAAGAGGCCGCGGTAATCCGGAACTCACACGCTTTTTGGGCGAGAGGTGCGTCGGCATCGATGTAAATTCCATGAAGCCCCTGGACAACCTGTGCCATCCCATTTCTGTAATAAAGGAAGCTGAGGATCTGGCGGCAGACGCTTTTGGCGCAGCCCATGCATTTTTAATGGTAGGCGGTACCACCAGCTCCGTTCAGACCATGGTGCTCTCCACCTGTAAAAGAGGCGAGGAGATCATTCTTCCCAGAAATGTACACAGAAGTGTGATCAACGCCCTGGTACTCTGCGGAGCCGTTCCCGTCTATGTAAACCCGGAAGTGGACAGCCGTCTGGGTATATCTCTCGGCATGAAACGTGAGCAGGTGGCAAAGGCCATAAAGGAACATCCCCACGCAAAGGCTGTTCTTGTAAACAACCCCACCTACTACGGCATATGTTCCGACCTCCGAGCCATAGTTGAAATGGCTCACAAGGCAGGCATGCTCTGTCTCGCCGACGAGGCTCACGGAACCCATTTCTACTTCGGTGAAAATATGCCTGTTTCGGCAATGGAAGCAGGTGCGGACATGGCCTCGGTCTCCATGCATAAAAGCGGCGGAAGCCTGACCCAATCAAGTTTTCTCCTTATCGGTCCCAATGTAAATCCGGGATATGTAAGACAGATAATAAACCTCACCCAGACCACTTCGGGAAGCTATCTTCTCATGTCTTCCCTGGATATCAGCCGCAGAAACCTGGCTTTAAGAGGTCTTGAGGTTTTTGATAAAGTGGTTCATATGGCAAAATACGCCCGTGAAGAGATCAACTCCGCCGGCGGATACTATGCCTTCGGCCGAGAGCTTGTAAACGGCGATTCGGTCTTCGATTTCGACGAGACCAAATTAAGCATACATACTCTCGACATCGGACTTGCCGGCATCGAGGTATACGATCTTCTCCGTGACGAATATGATATCCAGATAGAGTTCGGTGATATCGGAAATATCTTGGCCTACCTCTCCATCGGAGACCGCATGCAGGAGCTTGAACGTCTTGTAAGTGCTCTTTCCGAGATCAGAAGAAGATATCATACGGACGGTACGGGTCTTATGAGTCAGGAATACATAGAGCCCGAAGTTGCCAAGAGTCCTCAGGAAGCCTTCTATGCAGAAAAAGAAAGCCTTCCTTTAAATGAAACCGTAGGACGCATATGTTCCGAATTTGTTATGTGCTATCCCCCCGGCATCCCCATCCTGGCACCCGGAGAACGTATAACGGAACAGATACTGGAATACATCAATTACGCAAAAGAAAAAGGCTGCAGCATGACAGGTCCCGAAGATCCCGAGATCCTGCGCCTGAACGTACTGGTATGATCAAAGCCCGGGTCGGAAAAAACAGGCCTGTTTGATCTTTTGAAGAAAGGAAAACTTATCTATGGAGATGTGGTTCAGCGAATTCCATACACCGGATGTAAAACACAGCATCCGCATAAACAAGCAATTATACTCCTGTGAAAGCGACTATCAGCGCATCGATATTTTTGAATCTCCCGAATTCGGTCGTGTGCTGGCACTTGACGGAAATGTTATGTTAACCGAAAGGGACGAGTTTATATATGACGAAATGATAACCCACGTACCCATGGCCGTGCATCCGGGTATAAAGAAGGTTCTTGTAATAGGTGCCGGAGACGGCGGTGTTGTTAAGGAATTGACCCGCTATGACAGGATCGAGCACATCGACCTGATAGAGCCGGATCCCATGGTTGTGGAAGCCTGCCGCACCTATCTTCCAGCCAATGCCTGCCGTTTGGATGATTCCAGAGTACACATTTCCTTTGGAAACCCTCTTAAATTCATCCGTCGCTGCGAGAATGAATATGACCTTATAGTCGTTGATTCCACCGATCCTTTCGGTCCTTCCGAAGGACTTTTCACAAAGGAATTTTACGGAAATTGCTACAATGCCCTTAATGACAAGGGCATCATGGTAAACCAGCAGGGCAGCCCCTTCTATCAGCAGGATGCGGATGCCATGAGAAGAAGTCATAAGCGCATCGCCAGCACCTTTCCCATCAGCCGCGTTTACCAGGCTCACATTCCCACCTATGCAGCCGGATATTGGCTTTTCGGATTTGCCAGCAAAAAATACCATCCCATCGACGACCTTGATGCCAAGGCCTGGTTACAGCTGAACCTTAAAACACGTTACTACACCACCCGCCTTCATGTGGGTGCCTTCTGGCTTCCCGCTTTCCTTGAAGAGATGCTTAAGGAGGTTGAGAATCAATAATGGATAAAAATATAGAAACTTTTATCGGATGCGATGCTGAATACGAAGATGCCGATATAGTGATCTTCGGAGCACCCTTCGATTCCACCACAAGTTTCAGACCCGGGGCACGCTTCGGCTCTTCGGCCATCCGTCACGAAAGCTTCGGTCTGGAAGTTTACAGCCCCTATCAGGATAGGGAGATCACAGACTTTCCCATTTTTGACAGCGGAGATATAGAGCTTTGCTTCGGAAGTGCGGAAAGCGCTTTGCGGGACATAGAAGAAAGGACCGATGAGATCCTGGGAGACGATAAATTCCCTCTCATGCTGGGCGGAGAACATCTGGTCACCCTCGGAACTGTAAGAGCGGCTCTTAAAAAATATCCCGATATGCACCTGATCCAGTTTGATGCTCATTGCGATCTTCGTGATGACTATCTTGGTGCCCGTCTCTCTCACGCTGCGGTAGTACGTCGTTGTCACGATCTCATGGGAGACGGCAAAATCCACCAGTTCTGCATAAGAAGCGGTGAAAAGGCCGAGTTTGAATATGCCTCAAAGCACACAGATATGCACAAGTTCACCTTTAACGGCCTTCAGGAGCTTGTGAAAAACCTTAGGGAAACCAATGTCCCTGTCTATCTCACCATAGATCTGGACTGCCTTGATTCCGGCATTTTCCCGGGCACAGGTACTCCCGAAGCCGGTGGCGTTTCATTTAACGAACTTTTAAATGCCATTATTCAAGTGTCGAAGTGCAATCTCATCGGTGCGGACGTGAACGAACTTGCTCCCATGCTGGATACAAGCGGAATGTCGACAGCCACGGCCTGCAAGGTTGTAAGAGAGTTGCTGATCGCCATAGGTAGCAGGTGATCTCAGCTTAAAACGATTTCAGCATCAGATGATTTCGCTCGGAGCAAGAATACAGTCCTCATTTGCAAATAAAGCATTGAGATCATAAGAAATAAAAAAGCCCGGAAAACATATGCCTGTTTTATCAGGTTAACAGATTTGAGTGATTTAAATATCAGGAGGATAATTATGAGCAGAGTACTCGTTATCGGCTGCGGCGGTGTTGCCAACGTAGCCATCCGTAAATGTTGCAGCGAAAGTTCCGTTTTTTCGGAACTGATGATCGCCAGCAGGACCAAAGAAAAATGCGACGTTCTTGCGGAGGAGCTTCGCAAGACCTCGAAGACAAAGATAGAAACAGCCAAAGTGGATGCCGACAGCAAGGACGAGCTGGTAAAGCTGATCTCCGCTTATAAGCCCGATCTGGTAATGAACATTGCTCTTCCCTACCAGGATCTCACTATCATGGATGCCTGCCTTGAGTGCAAGGTAAACTATATGGACACGGCCAACTACGAGCCCGAGGACACAGACGATCCCGAGTGGCGCAAGATCTACGAAAAGCGTTGCAAAGAGGAAGGCTTCTCCGCTTACTTCGATTACAGCTGGCAGTGGGCTTACAAGAAAAAATTTGAAGATGCGGGTCTCATCGCTCTTCTCGGCTCCGGCTTCGATCCCGGCGTAACCCAGGCCTATGTTGCCTACGCAAAGAAGCATGAGTTTGATACCATCGACACCATCGACATTCTTGACTGCAACGGCGGTGATCACGGCTACAAGTTCGCCACCAATTTTAATCCCGAGGTAAACCTTCGTGAAGTATCCGCACCCGGAAGCTATTGGGAGGACGGTCACTGGATCGAGATCCCCGCAATGAGCATCAAGCGCGAGTACGATTTCGATCAGGTGGGTATGAAGGATATGTACCTGCTCCACCACGAGGAGATCGAATCCATTGCCAAGAACCTTCCTGAAGTTAAGCGTATCCGCTTCTTCATGACCTTTGGCCAGAGCTATCTCGATCACATGCGCTGTCTCGAGGATGTGGGCATGCTTTCCACCACCCCCATCATGTTCGAAGGCAAAGAGATCGTTCCCATCAAGTTCCTGAAGGCCCTCCTTCCCGATCCTGCAAGCCTTGGTCCCCGCACCCACGGAAAGACCAACATCGGCTGCATCTTCACCGGTAAAAAGGATGGCAAGGACAAGACCTACTACATTTACAATGTTTGCGACCACCAGGAGTGCTACCGCGAAGTAAAGAGCCAGGCCATCAGCTACACCACCGGCGTTCCCGCTATGTGCGGTGCCCTCATGCTCCTCACCGGCAAGTGGAATACTCCCGGCGTTCACACCATCGAAGAGTTTGATCCCGATCCCTTCATTGAAGCCCTGGACAAATACGGCCTTCCCAAGAGCGAAAGCCACAATCCCGTGCTGGTGAAGTAGGCTTTAACGAGTTCAGGTACCTGGCTCGTGCAGTAAGCTTTAACGAGCCGGGAGAGGGCGATGATAGTATCCAATGATCTAAAAGTCGGCTAAGCGGCAGGAATTATCCGGATTTAGCTTACTATTTTACTGACCGGACCCGGTTGCTCTTTCTTCATAGTAAGCTAAATCCTTGGCTTCCCGGTTTCTTAGCCTATTTTTACATTTTCACTGCCCGGAAGGATTGCTTCTGCAGTAAGCTAATTCTTTGACTTCCCGGTTGCTTAGCCTATTTTTACGTTTTCACTGCCCGGAAGGATTGCTTCTGCAGTAAGCTAATTCTTTGGCTTCCCGGTTGCTTAGCCTATTTTTACATTTTCACTGCCCGGAAGGATTGCTTCTGCAGTAAGCTAAATCCTTGGCTTCCCGGTTGCTTAGCCTATTTTTACATTTTCACTGCCCGGAAGGATTGCTTCAGCTGTAAGCTAATCCTTTGGCTTTCCGGTTGCTTAGCCTATTTTTACATTTTTGTGTTTTTATAAGAGAGGGTATATGCAAATTCAGTTTATAGGACTTGAAAAATATGATATAGAAAAGCTTTTTAAGGATGTGCAGACGCCCTGCTACATCCTTGATGAAGCTGCCTTCATTAAAAACGGTGAAATCCTTAAAAGTTTGCAAGAGGAAACAGGAGCAAAAGTTCTGCTGGCCGAAAAAGCCTTTTCCAACTTCACGGTCTTCCCTCTTCTTTCCCAATATCTTGCAGGTACGGAAGCAAGCGGGCTTTTTGAAGCACGTCTTGGACATGAAGAAATGCCGGGTAAAGAAGTGCATGTTTTTTCGGCTGCTTATGGTGATAAGGACTTCAAGGAAGTATTAAAATATACCGACCATATTATATTTAATTCAGTTTATCAATTAAAAAAATATGGCCCCATGGCTAAGGCCGCCGGAAAAGAGATCGGACTCAGGATCAATCCCGAGTGTTCCACTCAGGAGGGTCATGCCATTTATGACCCCTGCTCTCCCGGAAGTCGCCTTGGTGTAACCCGTGAGATCTTCGACCTGGAAATGGATCCCGATACCCTTTCTTTGCTTTCAGGCCTGCACTCTCACACTCTCTGTGAGCAGGATTCGGATGCACTGGCGATCACGGTTAAGGCAATAAAAGAAAAATTCGGCGATATCCTTCCTAAAATGAAGTGGATAAACCTTGGCGGAGGTCATCACATAACCCGCCATGATTACAATATACCACTCTTAAAAAAAATCATACTTGACCTGAAAAAGACATATAACCTAGATGTTTATTTAGAACCCGGAGAGGCTGTT
Source organism: Lachnospiraceae bacterium (assembly GCA_017444675.1). Classification (GTDB taxonomy): domain Bacteria; phylum Bacillota; class Clostridia; order Lachnospirales; family Lachnospiraceae; genus RGIG3528. The sequence continues at coordinate 3,356 of JAFSWD010000176.1, read as the reverse complement.
GCCTTAAATGCAGGCTACCTTGTAACAAAGATTCTGGATATAGTCCGTAATTCCGGCCATAACATAGCCATTCTTGACATGAGTGCTGCCTGTCACACTCCCGATGTTATCGAGATGCCCTATATGCCGCCCTTGTTAAACTCTTATCCGATCACGAATGATAAAAATACTTCAACAAATGGCGCAGATTCTTCAGAGTTATCAGAGTCTTCAGCAGTATCGGATCCTTCAGTGTTATCGGTTTCTTCACCGGTTAACTGCCCGGACCCTGATGCTTTTACCGAAACCATGACGGATCTTTTCGGAGATGTTTTCGGAGATGCCATAAATGATATATTTGGAGATGATACCGATTTTTCCTCAAGCGATTCAGCTTCAAGCGGTTCTGTTTCAAACAATTCAGCTTCAAGCAGCACATCTTTAGTCGAGCACATCTACCGTCTGGCAGGTCCTTCCTGTCTTGCAGGAGATGTTATCGGAGACTACGCTTTCGATCATGATCTTAATAGAGACGAACTGCTTGTTTTTGGGGATATGGCTATTTATTCGATATGCAAGAATAACACCTTTAACGGAATTCCCCTTCCTGCGATCTACTTGCTGAAAAAAGATGGAACAATAGAGCTTATCAAGAAGTTTTCCTATGAAGATTTTAAAGAAAGACTTGGGTGAATTTTTTACCGAAAGGCCCAGATGAAGATTTTATCGAAAGGCCTGGATGAAGATTTTACCGAAAGGCCCAGATGAAGATTTTAAATAATGAAGTGAATGAATTTTTGAAAATAAAAAATCAAGCTGAATTTCAAAAAGACCGGTTTTTTGAGTGTATGAAAATTTTCTGTAAATAAGATATCCTAAGATAATTGACGAGCTGTATGGCGGTAAGATTACCGTTGTCCAGCTCGTTTCGACTATACCTAATCCCATTGATTTCATCAAGAATTATGATAAAATTGGTATATAATTATATTTTAAGATAATGCAATGATAGGTTTGATCTTCTTGGGGTAGAAGATTAACAGTAAATTGGTTGGAGAGAGATAATGATAAAGGCTTTATTTGTAGATTTTTATGGCACTGTTGTTCATGAAGATGGCGCAGTTATTAAGGTGATTACTCAGATGATTAAAGAAACCGGTGACGGATCTGACACATCTGATATCGATTCTTTCTGGTGGAATGATTTTCAGACGATGTTTTTCAATTCATTTGGCGATGTCTTTGAGACACAAAGAGAACTTGAGCGGAAATCATTGGATCACACAATTGAAAGATTCTGTTCATCAGCAGATGCCATCAAGTTGAGTGATATGATGTTTGAACATTGGATGAAACCGCCGATATTCGAGGAATCCAAAGAATTCTTCAGTAAAAGTCCCATTCCGGTTTATATTGTTTCAAACATTGATACATCTGACATAATGTGTGCAATTAAATACCATGGTCTTAATCCGGCAGGTGTTTTTACATCTGAGGATGCAAGAGCCTATAAACCACGCAGAGAACTTTTTGAACTGGCGCTTAGTGAAACAGGACTTAAGCCTGATGAAGTTATTCATATCGGTGATTCAATAAGCAGTGATGTTAAAGGCGCTTCTGCGCTTGGAATCAAGACTTTGTGGCTGAACAGATTTGGGAAGGATGTTCCCGATGGTGTTACAGATATAAAAGATCTTATTGAGGCATTTAATTCTCTGGATTGATGGAGTTATCTATGAAAAATATCTTTAAGTTTTTCGCTCTATGGGAAATTATCTTCCAGGATAAAAGACTAAGACAAATCTTGCTAATGTTTGTCAAGTGTTTTTTTGAAGATTTTTAGCACTTTGTGGACAGAAAAAAAAGAGTAACCTTAACAAGACCTGCTATTGCAGGCCTGTAGTTAACGGCTATAATGAAAGTGGACGGATTTACTTATACAACTCCATCGCACGAGCGTAGTAGATCCGTAGAAACTTATTGACGGCAGCCATCTTGGCTACGTTGTACGGTTTCCCTTCCTGTTCCTTTTTGAGCAGAAAAAGGTATACAGGATCGTCCTGAGGTTTTGTCAGTTTGAGAGCCTGCATGACCTCAAAACAAGCTTTCCTGAGGGCCGGGTTGCCGCGTTTGGAGATGTGACGATTCCGGCTCTCAAATTGCCCGGATTGATAAGGCGGTGCATCGTTCCCGGCATAAGCATTGAGAGCCTTTCCACTGTGAAAACGACGGATGTCGCCAATTTCTCCGAGGATGATCGGTCCAAGACGATCGCCCACGCCGGCCATAGAGCGAAGTACTTTATATTCAGGTATGGTCTCCGCGATAATACACATTTGAAGATTGATGTCATCGGCGGCTTTTTGAGCTGTAGAAACAAGATCAACACATTGATCCTGAGTCATAGCGGATAGTGGATTTTCTCCGCGGGTTGTAATACTGTTAAGGACCAACTCGTATATTGCCAGTCCCTTTGCGCTGGCAAAACGATCCCCTGTTTTTTTGACTAAGATCTGATAACTGTCCAGAAAGCGTGTCTTGCCCATTTTTCGTATTACATCGAATGACCGAAAGCGTTTGATAAATTGCAAAAGTATGCAGTTATCGGGATCTCGACTCTTAAGAGGGAGAATGGTCGTAATGCCCGGCATTGTTTCATCTAGAAGGCTGAGCAGCTGAACCTTGGCAGCGGTGAGAGTTGATATTCTCTGACTGTACTGTCTGGACAGAAAGCGCAGATCCTCATACTTTTGATCTGCAGGCGTGTATGGAACCAATGTGTAAGATTTTTCGAGTGCATACTGAGCAATCCGTAGGGCATCCCTTTTATCCGTTTTCGCCTTCCGAAGCTCGGTATCGCCATATTTCTTCATCTGGTAGGGATTGATCAGACAAACAGAAAGATCCGCTTCCTGAAAGGCTTTTAGGAGTGGATAATGATAGTGGCTGGTGGGCTCCATAAGGATGGTCGGGGGTTCAGAAGTTCCTCTGATGTAGTTGACTAATGCCTGCAACTCATCAGCGACATGGTGAACATCAAAAGGCTTAGCACGGATGCTGCCATCTCCATTGAGGATGGCAACTGTGCTTTTGGATTTTGAAACGTCAATACCAACAGCAATCATAAGAAAGATTCTCCTTTCGTAAGTAAATGCTTTATGATTGGATCCAGCTCTTCAAGGTTCACTCATATTCTTTCGTTAAACGGGAGAAGCAATCTTTCCCAACTTGCTGAATCGAATGTAAAACGATGAAGGCGGGCTGACAAATTTGTCCTCGGGCGTGGTGTCCCAATCGAAGATTACGTCAGACCAATCACCTTCATCATAAATAAAGAGCAGAGACAATTAAAGCCTCTACTCATATATTAAGAATCG
>JAFSWD010000175.1 GCA_017444675.1 Lachnospiraceae bacterium | reverse complement strand
TGGATCTGGGGGTTCTGCCTATGGGAGACTGGTCTATGCATATGACCTTATCCAATTGCTCGATACCTGTGATCTCTTTGCATTTTCCGGGTATGGTCCTGGCCTTGTTAAGCTCCCGGGCCAAAGTCTTATAGAGGACTTCGTTTACCATGGAACTCTTTCCGGAACCTGAAACACCGGTAACGCAGGCAAAGACGCCAAGAGGGATATCCACATCCACGTTCTTAAGGTTGTGCTCTGTGGCACCCTTTATCTTGAGCCAGCCCGTGGGTTTACGACGGGTGTCGGGTATCTCTATCTTTTTTCTTCCTGAAAGGTAATCGGCAGTAATGGAGTTGGGACACTTCATGACTTCTTCAGGAGTGCCCGCAGCCACGATCTCGCCTCCCCGGCTTCCGGCTCCCGGACCTATGTCCACCAGAAAATCGGCTTCACGCATGGTCTCTTCGTCATGCTCCACCACGATCAGTGTATTACCCAGATCTCTGAGCCTTTTTAAGGATGCCAGAAGTTTGCCGTTGTCCCTCTGATGAAGACCTATGCTGGGTTCGTCCAGGATATAGGCCACGCCCACAAGGCCCGAGCCTATCTGGGTAGCAAGACGGATACGCTGGGATTCGCCGCCGGAAAGTGAGCCGGCTGATCTGGCAAGGGTCAGGTAGTCAAGCCCCACATCGTTGAGAAAACGTATGCGCCCTTTGATCTCTTTAAGAATGGCAGCGCCGATGGTCTGCTGGGTGGGAGTGAGCTCCAGGTTATTAAAGAAGTCGGCCAGATCCCTTAAGGGCATCTCCGTGACTTCCGCTATATTTTTGCCGCCCACGGTGACAGCCAGAACCTCTGGCTTAAGACGCTTTCCGTTGCAGGCGGTGCAGGGTGTGGTGGTCATGAATTCTTCATATTCGGCCTTGGTGTATTCCGAGGCGGTCTCTCTGTAGCGGCGTTCCACGTTCTTTATAAGACCCTCGAAAACAATGGGGTAAACGCCGGAGCCGCGCTGACCGGAGTAGTGCACGTCCACGGACTCCTCTGTGCCGTAGATCAGGGCCTGTTTAACATTTTCGGGCAGGTCCTTAAAAGGCGTCTTTAAGGAAAAACCGAAATGCCTGGACAGGGCTACCAGAAGTGAGCCTGCGAAGCTTTTTGGGTCGGAGGAGGACTGCCAGCCAATTACCTGAATGGCGCCTTCCGAAAGGCTTAAAGACTGATCCGGGATCATCAGATCCGGGGAAAACTCCATCTTTACGCCGATACCGTTACAGTTGGGGCAGGCACCGAAGGGATTGTTAAAGGAAAAGGCTCTGGGCTCCAGCTCGGGAAGGCTGATACCGCAATCAGGGCAGGCAAAGCTCTGGGAGAAGATCTTTTCCTCCCCGTTCATGAGATCTATGACCAGAAGTCCTTCCGAAAGCTTCAGGGCGGTTTCGATGGAATCGGAGAGGCGCTGCTCGATGCCGGGCTTGGCGATCAGTCGGTCCACAACGATCTCTATCAGATGCTTATTGTTCTTTTCAAGTTTGATCTCTTCCGAAAGGTCATATATATGGCCGTCGATCCGGGCTCTTACAAAGCCTGATTTCTTGGCACTTTCCAGCACTTTTACGTGTTCGCCCTTACGGCCTCTGACAACGGGAGCCAGCACCTGAAACTTGGTTCCCTCCGGGAATTTCATGATCTCGTCGGTCATCTGGTCCACCGACTGCTTCTTTATCTCTCTTCCGCAGTTGGGGCAGTGGGGGATGCCCACTCTCGCATACAGCAGACGGAAGTAATCATATATTTCCGTTACCGTGCCCACTGTTGATCTGGGATTTCGGTTGGTGGATTTCTGGTCTATGGATATGGCGGGAGAGAGACCCTCAATGCTTTCCACATTGGGCTTTTCCATCTGTCCCAGGAATTGTCTTGCATAGGAAGAAAGAGATTCCATGTATCTTCTCTGTCCTTCCGCATATATGGTATCAAAGGCCAGGGAACTTTTACCTGAGCCGGACAGACCTGTGAGCACCACGAATCTGTCTCTGGGGATGTCGATGTTTACTCCCTTCAGGTTGTGCTCGTTGGCACCCCTGATCTTAATGAAATTTTTTGCTTCTTCAAACATGAGTATATCCTTTATTTGATCTTTTTTAGTTCTGCCAGTTTGTCTCTGTATTCTGCCGCCAGCTCGAAATTCAATTCTGCGGCAGCGGCCAGCATCTTGCGGTTCAGGCTTTCTTTAAGGGCCTTCAGCTCGTTTGCGGACATGGATTCCACATCCTTTTCGATGAGCTTGGTGCCGGGTTCAGCCTTTTTGGAAATGCTGATGAGTTCCCGGACAGCCTTCTTAATGGAAGTGGGGGTTATTCCGTGTTCCTTGTTGTAGGCGTCCTGGATAGAGCGCCTTCTCTCTGTCTCGGAAATTGCCTTATCCATGGATTCGGTTATGGTGTCGGCATACATTATAACATGGCCGTCAACATTTCTTGCCGCACGGCCTACCGTCTGGATCAAGGAGGTTTCGGAACGCAGGAAGCCCTCTTTGTCAGCGTCCAAAATGGCTACCAGGGAAACCTCCGGGATGTCCAGGCCTTCTCTTAAAAGGTTGATACCCACCAGCACATCAAATACATCCAGACGCATATCCCGGATGATCTGGGAACGCTCCAGGGTGTCCACATCCGAATGGAGGTAGCGAACACGTATGCCTACTTCTTTAAGATATTCCGTAAGGCTTTCCGCCATCTTCTTGGTCAGGGTGGTGACCAGCACTTTTCCGCCGGTTTTGGTGGTCTTGTTTATCTCACCGATAAGGTCGTCGATCTGGCCCGTGGTGGGGCGAACGAAGATCTCGGGATCCAGAAGACCCGTAGGACGGATGATCTGCTCGGCGCGCATGAGTTCGTGGGAAGCCTCGTACTTTGAAGGCGTAGCGGACACGAACAGCATCTGGCTTATATGGGTCTCGAATTCCTCAAAATTCAAGGGGCGGTTGTCCTGGGCCGAAGGCAGGCGGAAACCGTAATCGATCAGGGTGGCTTTTCTTGAGCGGTTGCCGTTAAACATGCCGCCGATCTGGGGAATGGTCATATGGGACTCGTCCACGATGATCAGGAAATCGTCGGGGAAGAAGTCCAAGAGGGTGTAGGGCGGTTCTCCGGGATGAAGCCCGGAAAGGTGCATGGTGTAGTTCTCGATGCCGGAGCAAAAGCCGGTTTCTCTCATCATCTCTATATCGTAGCTGGTGCGCTCATATATCCTCTGGGCCTCAAGAAGCTTGCCCTTGGACTTAAAGTAGGCCACCTGCTCATTCATTTCTTCTTCAATGGCTTTAAGCGCTTCCTCCATCCGCTCCCGATCCACTACATAGTGGGAGGCAGGGTAGATGGCCGCATGAGCCAGGGTGCATTTGGGATTTCCGGTAACCACTTCAAATTCGGTGATGCGGTCGATCTCATCTCCGAAGAACTCGATCCTGAGGGCAGTGTCTCCGTAGGCAGCGGGGTAGACCTCCACCACATCGCCTCTTACCCTGAAGGTGCCTCGCTTAAAATCTATGTCATTTCGGGCATATTGCATCTCCACCAGGCGGCGCAGCACTTCATCCCTGTCCTTGGTGGCACCCTCACGCAGTATCAAAGACATGCCCTGATACTCTTCGGGACTGCCGATCCCGTATATGCAGGAAACGGAAGCCACGATGATAACGTCATTCCTTTCGGAAAGCGCATCTGTGGCCGAGTGGCGCAGTTTATCGATCTCGTCGTTTACTGCGGAATCTTTTTCTATGTAAGTATCGCTGGAGGGAACATAGGCCTCGGGCTGGTAGTAGTCATAGTAGGACACGAAGTACTCCACCGCATTGTCGGGGAAGAATTCCTTCATCTCCGAGTAAAGCTGTGCTGCCAGGGTCTTGTTGTGGGCGATGATCAGGGTGGGCTTCTGTATCCCCTCTATGACATTCGCCATAGTGAAGGTCTTGCCGGAGCCCGTGACGCCCAGCAGGGTTTCAAACTGATTTCCGCTTTTGAAC
>JAFSWD010000174.1 GCA_017444675.1 Lachnospiraceae bacterium | reverse complement strand
CTTGAAATCCGTAACCTTTTCATCATTAACGGAAACACCGCCCTGCTCCACATTTCTTCTTCCGTCTCCGCGGGAGCTTACCAGCGCAGCCTTAACAAGAATGCTGACGATATCGATGGAGCCGTCGGTGAGATCCTCATCGGTAAGTTCTGTGCAAGGCATATTGGAATCATCTCCGCCGCCAGCAAATAGCGCCTTGGATGCATCAAGAGCCTTCTGTGCCTCTTCTTCGCCATGTACCATCCTGGTAAGTTCAAAACCAAGGATCTCTTTAGCCTTGTTGAGTTCGCTGCCTTCCCATTTTTCCATCTTCTGTATCTCTTCAAAAGGAATAAATGTAAGAAGCTTCAGGCACTTGATAACATCAGCGTCTCCAACGTTCCTCCAATACTGGAAGAATTCAAAAGGAGTGGTCTTGTTGGGATCCAGCCATACGGCATTACCTGCGGTCTTACCCATCTTATTTCCGTGAGAATCGGTAAGAAGGGTGATGGTCATTGCATGAGCATCCTTACCCAGCTTACGGCGGATGAGTTCGGTACCGCCCAGCATATTGCTCCACTGATCGTCACCGCCGAATTCCATGTTGCAGCCGTATTTCTGGTACAGCATATAGAAATCATAGCTCTGCATGATCATGTAGTTGAATTCAAGGAAGGTAAGACCCTTTTCCATTCTCTGCTTGTAGCACTCTGCTCTCAGCATGTTGTTAACACTGAAGCAGGCACCCACTTCTCTTAAAAGTTCAACATAGTTAAGCTTAAGGAGCCAATCGGCATTGTTTACCATCATTGCCCCGCCTTCGCCGAAATCGATGAACTTTTCCATCTGGCGCTTAAAGCACTCTGCGTTGTGATCGATATCTTCCTTGGTAAGCATCTTTCTCATATCGCTCTTTCCGGAAGGATCGCCGATCATGGTTGTTCCGCCGCCGATAAGAGCAATGGGCTTGTTTCCGGCCATCTGCAATCTCTTCATCAGCGAAAGAGCCATGAAATGTCCTGCGGTAAGTGAATCCGCAGTACAGTCAAATCCAATGTAAAATGTTGCTTTTCCCGCATCGATCATCTTCTTGATCTCTGCTTCATCCGTTACCTGGGCGATCAATCCTCTCGCCACCAGTTCTTCATAGCATGTCATAATCTGACCTCCTTAATACGGCTGTTAACTTTTCGTTAACAGCATAAAATAAGCCTCGCCCTTAAATAAGGACGAGGCTAGACTTTGCTTCGTGTTACCACCTTAATTCACAAGCAGCTCACACTGCCTGTCTCAGCAGGTACATTCATACCCTTACGATATAACGGTCGCTTCCCGTTGCAGCCTACTGATCTCTTTCGGTGCACAACTCCGAGACGTATTCACATTCCTTCCGCTTAGCCTCTCATCAACCGGCTATTTTCTGTAAGCTTCCCTAATGCTACTCTTTCTCATCAATGTCTTTGATGGACTTATTCTAACAAAAATATTTTTAATGTCAAGATGGCTTTAACAATTTCAACTGATAAAGTCACCCGATCTTCTCCATATGTTTATTACTTTGTGGGAACAAGCTTTGTCTGTCCGCCCATGTAAGGCTGTAATGCCTTGGGGATCAGAACGCTGCCGTCAGCCCGGAGATTGTTCTCAAGGAAAGCGATGAGCATACGGGGCGGAGCAACAACTGTATTGTTAAGTGTATGAGGAAGATACTTTTCTCCGTTTTCTCCGGATACTCTCATACGAAGTCTTCTTGCCTGTGCATCTCCCAGGTTGGAGCAGGAACCTACTTCAAAGTACTTCTTCTGTCTGGGTGACCATGCTTCCACATCAAGGGACTTAACCTTAAGATCTGCAAGATCTCCGGAGCAGCACTCCAGTGTTCTTACCGGAATATCAAGGCTTCTGAAAAGGTCGACCGTATTCTGCCAAAGCTTGGTGAACCACATAGGGCTTTCCTCAGGCTTGCAGACAACGATCATCTCCTGCTTTTCAAACTGATGAATCCTGTAAACTCCTCGCTCCTCAATACCGTGAGCACCCTTTTCCTTACGGAAGCAGGGTGAATAGCTGGTAAGTGTCTGAGGAAGTGTATTCTCGGGAATGATCTGATCAATGAACTTACCGATCATGGAATGCTCGGAAGTACCGATGAGATAAAGATCCTCTCCTTCGATCTTATACATCATTGCATCCATCTCTGCAAAGCTCATAACGCCTGTAACCACGTCCGCACGGATCATAAACGGAGGAACACAATACTTAAATCCTCTTCCGATCATAAAATCTCTTGCGTAAGCTATAACGGAAGAATGAAGTCTTGCGATATCGCCCATAAGGTAATAGAAACCGTTTCCTGCAACTCTTCTGGCGGAATCAAGATCTATACCGTCAAAACGCTCCATGATATCCGTATGATAAGGAATCTCAAAATCAGGGACCACAGGCTCTCCGAAGCGCTCGATCTCAACGTTTTCGGAATCATCCTTACCGATGGGTACCGAAGGATCGATGATGTTGGGAATGATCATCATGATATTCTTGATCTTCTCTGCATATTCAGGCTCAAGCTTTTCAAGCTCAGCAAGTCTTGCAGCAAATTCTGCAGTCTTTTTCTTTGCTTCTTCAGCCTCTTCCTTCTTTCCCTGTGCCATAAGGGCACCGATGCTCTTGGAGATCTTGTTCTTCTCCGCACGAAGAGAATCCGCCTCCTGCTTGAACTCACGGCTCTTCTTGTCAAGTTCGATCACTTCATCCACAAGGGGAAGCTTGGAATCCTGAAACTTATTTTTGATGTTCTGCTTAACAACATCGGGATTCTCCCTCAAAAACTTAATGTCTATCATAATATTCTCCATTTCCGCGACTGCTACGCATAAATATTGAAACACATTATATTCCAACACGTTCCAAATTTCAACATCAAAAAGAAAAAGAGACCGAACACATGGTGTATGTCCGGTCTGATATCCTAATGAAGATTTATGTTAAAGTTCTTCTCCATATATGCTCTGGAGTAATTCTTTCTCTGCTTTGCAAAATTCTTGATCTCATTGGTATAGCCGTCGTAGAGATAGCTGCCTGTCCATATGCCTTCCGTACCTTTTGCTTTAAGCACTTCGATATATTCGAAGAAGTACTTCATTTCCGTGGCTCTCTCCTCATTCATCTCATCAAGGACTTTGCTGAGATTTGTTTTTGAAAGAGCGCCTTCCGCAAGTTCAAGGCTGAAGGAAGTGAAAATGTCCCTGCACTCCGCTCTTTTCATTATAGCTGCAAAGAGGGGTGAGTACTTATCGTTTTTCACAAGCTTATCCTTGTCATCCTTGAGTTCCGGAGAAAGCACCTCTCCCAGTTTATCATAGTTGGCCATACATTCCTTCTGACCGTACAAGCCCATACCATAGTCCATGTCATGAAGGAGGAAGCGCCATTTTCCGTCATATATCGTCCCGGCCTCGTAGTTTTCTCCGTTGGGAGCATAATATCTGTAGCACTTGTAGTTATTGTTGGGCCAGTCCTTGTTGCAGATGTAGATATTATAAGCATAATACTTAATGTAGTTTTCCACATCCATAAAATCACAGAGCTTTTTATAATTGGAATCCAGCGTATAATCCAACTTTGAAAACTCTTCGTAGGCTTTATTGAATTCCTTTGCCGCTGTTACGGTAAGTTCATCATTGTCCTCTTCGGACTTTTCCGTTTCCGTTCCTTCTATAACAACAAATTCGCCGTTCTTGTTCTTATCGCCGTACTTATTCTTAAAGTAATTGTCGCAATAAACCTCATGAAGCCAATAGAAACCTCTGTACTCGCCGTTAAGGAAGTAGATGGCAGGCTCAACGGCTTCATAGTCCGTGAATCCCGCATCCTTCGCAAGAGTCTGGGCCAGTTCGTCCCTTATCCAGGCAAACTGCCAGTCGTTTCCGCTGTCTCTTAAAACCAGCTTCTTGTACTTTTTCACATACTCATCTTCATAGAGCTTTTCGGTGTTAAAGAAATTATATTTAAAATTCTTATTGGCCGCATCATAGCTTTCACGTGCGAACAGCTTTACGGATTTAAGATAATTCATGCGGGAATATCCGCCGTATATCCTTAATCCGGCTATTTGAGAGATGATCTTGTTCCCGTTCTTATCCCAGGCATCGATGATAACCTGTCTTTCACTCTCACGGCCTCTGTCCTCGTAGTTCTTGCCGTAAAAGATGCCGTTGGGATAATCGGTGAGATCTGCCGGATTACCCGTTATCGAAAAAACATAGGTGGTAAACTCACGGTCGGGAGAAACGTTCAAAACCGAATAAATGGATTCCGCCCCCAGTGTGGGAGTGGGTGTGGCCTTTGTATGTTTG
>JAFSWD010000013.1 GCA_017444675.1 Lachnospiraceae bacterium | reverse complement strand
CTGTTTACGGATCTCAGGGAATTTGACTGCACGAAGATCCTTTTAAAGAACGGTGAAGAGGTGTGCAGAGAAGCTGCTGATGTAAAGGCCGCTCCGGGAGAGACGGTTACGATCTCTCTGTTTGATCTTTCATCGGATCTCTTTAAGGAAGATAAGGAATACAGCGTTATTGTGTCCTTCACTTTAAGAGAAGATACGGATTGGGCCGAAAGCGGGTATGAGATCGCCTTCGGACAGACTGTTTTGGATATAGGATCCAAAAAGGCCGGAATAGACATGCTTCTTAACAGGATAGAAAAACCTGCAAGAAAGCTTGAGATCATTGATTGCGATTACAATTACACCTTTAAGGGTGAGAATTTCGAGTATATCTTTTCCAAGCGTATGGGTGGCTTCCTTTCAATGAGAGTGAACGGCAGGGAAATGTTCGATATGGCTCCCAAGCCCAACTTCTGGCGTGCGCCCACGGATAACGATATGGGTAACCGTATGGTGCTTAACATGGGACAGTGGGAACTCTCCAGCCGTTATAATGCCGTTGTGGATTTTAAAGCGGAAGGAAACAAGGTGACCTTTACCTATCTTTTGGGCGGACATAAGGATGTATTCATGCAGACATCCTATACCGTAAGCGATGACGGAAGTGTAAGGATAACCATGGATCTGCCGGCTATACCCAACGGGCAGGATATACCTGTCTTCGGAATGATGTTTACCTTACCTGCGGATTACGGTAATGTCAGATACTACGGTGAAGGACCTGATGAATGTATGCTTGACAGAAGAGCAGGAGCAAAGCTTGGACTGTATGGCTTTAAGGCTTCGGAGAATTTTACTCCCTATCTCATGCCTCAGGAATGCGGTAACCGTACCGGAGTGCGTATGGCTGAAGTAACGGATGAAAGAGGACACGGACTTTTGTTGGCGTCCGAGAACATGGAATTGTCCGTTCTTCCTTTCACTCCCTTTGAAATAGAAAATGCCCGTCACATTCATGAATTACCTGATATCCATTACACGATAGTGAGGGCAAACTTTATTCAGATGGGTGTAGGCGGAGATGACTCCTGGGGAGCTCCCGTCCATGAACAATATCTTGTTAAGACAGACAAACCCATGCATTTTGAATTTGTAATAGCGGGGATCTGATCAGGCCCGCATATCAAAAGAGAATCTGCTGACCAAAGAAGGAGAATGGGCTTCCAGAAAACGAGTAAGTAAGGGAGCCTTTTCTTCTTTTTCTTCGGCCACATTTACATCGCAATTAAGTGAGTATCCCTTTTTATTCAGAGCTTCCGTAAGTTCCGGGATCTCGGAGGAAAAGATCTCCCGGGAAGTATCTGTTGCGGCGGATATGGTGATCACAGCGTTTTTACCTGTAAGCTTTATAAGGATGTCTGTTTCACCCAGATTATCCAGATCCAGATGCAGAAGAGCGCTTACAGTATCACCTTCTTTAAAGGTTCTTTTCTTTTCGTAGACATAGAGATCGCCCCTGGCGTTTTCTTCTTTGAGCTTAATGGGAAGTTGGACAAAAGGGAAAATATTATTTACCGAGTCCATGAATTTAAGCGTGGATGAAAGACGGTCCGCGTGAGTCTGAGGCTGAGCCTTGGCTGCGCTTTCCTTTGCATTTTCGCTGAGTGCGGCATTTACTCTGTCTTCCAATTTTTTTAGCCTGTCGGAAGCACTTTCCAGTTTTTCATATAATCTTTTTATTTTTGCGGGATCTGCAAAATCCTTCGGAGGCATATGAAGAGCCCTGTGGATCGCATTGGCGGACTTTGACGGCGGTTTTTGAGAGGTTTCTTTTTCGGGGGCATTTTCCGGCAGTTCTCCGTTTTTGGACGCAAGGGTTTCTTCCGGGGAAGGACCCTCTTTTTTGGCATCTTCATTAAGTACTTTGATCTCCGGAGCAGAGGCTTTATCAACTGCCTGCTGTTCCTGTGGCAGGTTAACGGACGGCTCAAGGGGAGTTTTGGCTGCTTCCTGCTGTACTGCAGGATCTCCGGATACAGCGGAAGAGGGATTTTCGGTCATAGATTCCGGTTGCTCTCCTTCCAGCATATCCTTTAATATATTTTTTAATTCGTTTGAAAGTTCTTCACCGAACTTGGGATCCGGCAAAGCTTCTATGCTTTCGGAGATCTCGGATACGGCTGCGGCAAACTCTGCCACAGGCTCCGAATTACCGAAATCTCTGTAGATCTGTATATTTTCTTTGGTGATCGGAATCTTTGCTATATCCATTAAAACCAGTTCCCTTACGGGAATGTCGGGATTTTTGGCGGACAGAGCCATAAACTTCTTGATGTTTGCTTCGTTAAGAGGCTGAGAATGGGACATGAGTTCCCGTACCACTGTTTCCGACCTCTCTGTGGAGGCTATACCCGCTGCTTCGAGAGCCTTGGTGACGGTTTTTTGGGTTTTGGCCGAGTCGCTGTTTTCATCCCCCTTGGCCAGCTTCAGAGTGATCAGTTTACCGTCCTTGCCTGTAACAATGAAATCAGCGGTATCACCGATTGAGAGCGGGAGAGTGGTCTCGGTACGGGCATTCAGTGTTTCTCCGGAGGTCAGTTGCAGTATGACCTGATTTTGCCTTAAGTCCATGACCTTTCCGGTTACAGTGGCACTTTCTCCGGGAAGAAGACTTTCCAGCAGTCTGGCTACGGCGTCGGCATTCATGGCTTTTATAGGAAGTTGCCCGTTACGCGATGTCCGGGACATGGCCTGTTTTGAATTACCGTATAATGTTTGCATTAAGTTTTCCAGTATGGTCATTTCTTGCTCTCCGTAATTTGATAAATTTGGTGTTGAGAAAAATCGGTGATTGTGATAGACTTATGCCTATAATATGCAGGCGTGGTTTATCGGTAAAATTTTGGCTTCCCAAGCCGACGAGACGGGTTCGACTCCCGCCGCCTGCTTCAGTATGCGGATTTAGCGATCTTGTCCCAGTACATGGATCTGCGATATCCGCATTATACATTTTAGAGGCAAGGAGGTAAGCAATGGTCTCATCACAGACGATAATCACACTTAGTTATACATGTGCTATATTTACCTTTATTCTCTTAATATATAATCTGTTTAAATATGACCGGCACGACAGATCCGATTATTTCTTTTCACTTCTTTGTGCCGTTGTTTTCATACAATTGATCAGCAACATACCCCTTTGTGCTTTTCACGGTCTTGATCAGCCCTGGTATCCTTATATCTTTAAGGTGGCTGCTTATGTCCAGTTCGGAGTGGGAGGCATCATTGCCCTTATCTACACCAATTATCTTTGCTGTTATCTTCAGATAGCTCCTTACAAAAGGAACAGGGTAAGACTTGGAATGTTTGAGTACGGAGTGATCTATGAACTGCTGTTACTGCTCAATCTTAAGTTCGGTTTCTATTATACCATAAATTCCGAAAATGAATACGTCAGTGGTGATTTTTACCTGGTGGCATATATTTTGTCCGGAATTCCCGTCATTTTTGATATTTTCCTTTTTATAAAATACAGATCGAACATTTACAAAAACGCCTGGCTGGGAACTCTTATCCATATTTCCTTACCTTTTATGGGTGTGTTCATTCAGATCAGAACAGGACTGCCCGTTTCTTTCTGCTTTGCGGCCATAGGTGTGTATGTTCTGTTCTTTAACATCAAGTCGGAACAGGCCTTTTTGCTTGAAAGACAGCAAAAGGAGCTGGCAGAGAGCAGGATATCCATCATGCTGAGTCAGATCCAGCCCCATTTCATGTACAACAGTCTGACCACTATTGCGGCTCTCTGTGACAAAAATCCTCAGGAAGCCAAAAAAGCTACTTTGAATTTTTCCAGATATCTGCGTAAGAATATCGATTCCGTAAATAAACGTATGCCGGTTCCTTTCAGCAGTGAGCTGGAGCATGTAAGTACCTATCTGGAACTTGAAAAACTGCGCTTTGATGACAGATTGAAAGTCATTATGGACATTCAGGCTACGGATTTTCTTATCCCGCCTCTTACCATCCAGCCTCTGGCTGAAAACGCCGTTAAACACGGTATCTGCAACAAGACCACAGGGACAGGGACCCTTAAGATATCTACCCGTGAAAAAGCCGATTCCTATGAGATCACCATTTCGGATGACGGTATAGGATTTGAAACCGGTCAGAGACCTGATGACGGTAAGGAACACATCGGTATGGAAAATGTAAGAGACAGACTTAAGGCCATGTCCAATGCAACAATGAAGGTTGAGAGCATTGTGGGGGTGGGTACCATAGTTACCGTGAATGTTCCCAAGAAAGGCTCCGGTGAAAACGATAATCTAGGCCTATGAAATCTTTAAAGGATACCTTAAAAAGAACATTTTTAAGAAAACGAACGCTGATACTCCTTTTGGCGGTGATAGGTGAAGTGTGTCTTAAAATCGCGGAGAAGAGCAGCTTTTTTGCTGAGGAGATCTTTGGCAGGCATATATTTAAATGGATGTCCGTGGGGATATCCGCCCTTACCGGGATCTTCCCTTTTTCCGTAGCGGAATTTATGATCATAACGGCTCCGTTTCTTGCAATAGCATTGATCGCAGGCTTTATTGTAAAATTGGTCAAAAACAAAAAGGATTTTCTTTACTTGATCCTTACGTTTATATTAAATGCCGCTTGTATGGGCTCTGTAATCTGGTTCTTCTATTGTTTCGGATGCGGCATAAACTATTACAGATATCCCGTAAGTACCTATTTTGAATTGGAGACCAGAGATTCTTCCGCCGAGGAACTGGCAGCCCTTTTGGGAGAACTGGCGGATACGGCAATAAAGGAGAGAGCACAGCTCACTACTTTTAACGATAAGGGTGTATATATACTTCCGGATACTCCGCAAATGCTGGGTAAAGAGGCCAAGAAAGCCTATGCAGGTTTTTCGGAAAAGTATCCCATCTTCTCGGGACCTTATCCGGCACCCAAGTGTGTCATGTTTTCCCATCTCATGTCCTATACGAATATTATAGGGCTTTACACCTGTTGGACAATGGAAGCCAATGTGGATGTGGATATTACCGCTTATGAGATCGGATCCACCATGTGTCATGAATTGGCACATTTAAGAGGTTTTATAAGAGAAGACGAGGCAAATTTTATCTCCTATATGGTATGTATGGACTCGGACAGCCATGATCTCAGGTACTCAGGTACGATGCTTGCCTTTAATTATACGGCAAATGCATTGGCCGGAAAGAACATGGATCTGTATGCCAAGACAATAAGCGAGCATTATGATCCGGGAATGTGGCTGGATCTTGAAGCCAATCGGGAATATTGGAAGCAGTTTGAAAAGGCTAAGGTGGTATCCGAGGTTACAACCGAGCTTAATGATAACTATCTTAAAGCCAATGATCAGGATGACGGAGTGGAAAGCTACGGAAGAGTGGTGGACCTCCTTCTCGCAAAATATCGGAAAGATAATAATTTAGATTAATATAAGGTAATTAATGGCATTTTTACTTGAATTTTAAATGCTGTTGACTTAAAATGTTATATGGAATATTAAGTGTTTTAGCCGGAGGAAAAGCAATGGGATTACTCTCAGGACTTGAGAATATCGGAATGGGTGGGCTTTCCGAAGTGAAGATCTTTGAAGATGAGAAGTCAAAGGTTGAAGCCGCACAAAAGAAAAAAAAGGAACAGGTAGAACTTAGGGAAGAGGATTTTATTTTTGATAAGACCTATAAGTGCCCTGTCTGTGACAAAGAATATAAGGTGAGGACCGTAAGGACCGGAAAAGTGAAGCTGGTGGGCTCGGACAGTGATCTTCGTCCCCGTTATCAGTTTGATACTCTTAAGTATGATGCGGTTACATGCCCTTATTGCGGTTACTCCGTGCTTACCAGATACTTTAACATCAATCCCACTTCGGGACAGATGAAATTACTTCGAGAAAACGTATGCAGGGCTTTTAAGGGTATAGATGAGCCGGGAGACATCATGACCTATGATGATGCGCTTACCAGACACAAGCTTGCTCTGCTCTGTTCGATAGTTAAAAGAGGTAAGGCAAGTGAAAAAGCTTATACCTGTCTCAAGATGGCATGGCTTTTAAGAGGAAAGAGCGAAAGCCTTCCCGCAAATACGCCTAACCTTGAAAAGGTGAGAAAAGATCTGGCAGAACAGGAAAAGGAAGCCATCACCAATGCCTATGAAGGTTTTACGGAAGCATTTTCCAAGGAAAACTTCCCCATGTGCGGAATGGATGAGGTTACCGTAACTTATCTTACCGCTGAGCTTGCCAGAAAGATAGAAAAGTATGACGATGCGCTCCGCCTTTGTGCACGTGTTATCACAGCAAAGAACGTGAACGATCGTATAAAGGAAAAGGCAAGAGATATGAAGGATCGTATCTACGAAGCTACCGGAAGAAAGGAAAGCTGATAATGAAGGAACAGTTGTACACTATTCCGGTAAATGAGGCCTTTGATGAAAAAACCGAATGTCCCATATGCTCCATGTATCATTCCATAGAAGAAGGTGCATTGGATTTTACTTTGGGCCCCAGCTATATGGAAGATGACGTGAGAATGGTTACCGATCGTATGGGGTTCTGTGAAAGACATGTGGAGAAAATGTATGAACGGGGGAACAGACTCGGGCTTGCACTTATGCTTAAGACTCATGCGGATCGCATGATAGGCGAAGTGGAGAAGGCTCAGAAGAGTTTGGGAAACGTTAAAAAGAAGTCCCTTTTTAAGAAAGGGGAGGATGGCGGGAATAAGGTGTCCGAGTATCTGGACAAGCTTAAATGCACCTGTTATGTCTGTTCCAGGATAGATGAAGTATTTGACAG
>JAFSWD010000173.1 GCA_017444675.1 Lachnospiraceae bacterium | reverse complement strand
TTTAAAGGCTCGTTCGGTGCTTTATGCAAACCGCCCCGACAAGTATGTTTCCCTTATGGACCTCGCCATTTTCGGTATGAAGGAACTGAGAGCAGCAGGAAAGCTTGATTATATGGAAGTGTCAGATGTGATCTATGCCTGCTCCATCATCGTTCCCGTGGAAGTGGACGGTAAGACCGAGGAATGGCTTATCTTCTTTAAGAATGAGACACACAACCATCCCACAGAGATCGAGCCCTTCGGTGGCGCAGCAACCTGCCTCGGAGGAGCCATCCGCGATCCACTGTCGGGAAGAGGCTATGTATATCAGGCAATGAGAGTTACAGGTGCGGCAGATCCCAGAGTGGCT
Organism: Lachnospiraceae bacterium; assembly: GCA_017444675.1. Lineage (GTDB taxonomy): Bacteria > Bacillota > Clostridia > Lachnospirales > Lachnospiraceae > RGIG3528. Next base: position 8,224 of record JAFSWD010000173.1, on the reverse strand, counting down.
ATTGCTGACACCTTACCCGGCAAGCTTCCTCAAAGAAAGATAGTTACCGGGGCAGCTAACGGTTATTCTTCCTACGGTAACCAGATCGGTCTTGCCACCGGCCTTGTAGATGAGATCTATCATCCCGATTACGTTGCAAAGCGTCTTGAGATCGGTGCTGTAATGGGAGCTGCAAAGAGAGAAAATGTTATCCGTGAGAATTCCGAACCCGGAGATGTGATCATCTTAATGGGCGGTCGTACCGGCCGTGACGGCTGCGGCGGAGCTACGGGTTCTTCTAAAGCACATAATGCCGAATCCATCAATACCTGCGGCGCAGAAGTGCAAAAGGGTAATGCACCCACAGAAAGAAAACTGCAGAGACTGTTCAGACGTCCCGAAGTTACCAAGCTCATCAAGAAGTGTAATGACTTCGGTGCAGGCGGTGTTTCCGTAGCCATCGGAGAGTTGGCTGACGGTCTTACCGTAGATCTGGACCTTGTTCCGAAAAAATATGCAGGACTGGACGGAACGGAGCTTGCTATTTCCGAATCCCAGGAAAGAATGGCTATAGTTGTAGATAAAAAGGACGCTGACAAGATGCTGGAGTTTGCAGCATCCGAAAACCTTGAAGCAGTTATCGTTGCCAGGGTAACCGAAGAGAAGCGTCTGGTCCTCAAGTGGAGAGGAAAGGACATCGTGAATATTTCACGTGATTTCCTTAACACAAACGGTGCGCATCAGGAGGCAGAAGCCTTTGTAGAGATGCCTGCCGAAAAAATAGAGGAAAAGGAAGAGACAGACCTTAAAAAGAAGTGGCTGGATACTCTTTCAGACCTTAATGTATGTTCAAAGAAGGGACTTGCCGAAATGTTCGACTCCTCCATCGGAGCGTCGAGCACCCTTATGCCTTTCGGCGGCAAGTATCAGATGACGCCCACTCAGACCATGGTTGCCAAGCTTCCCGTTCTTCGCGGAAAGTGCGATACCGTTACCATGATGAGCTACGGCTTCGATCCTTACTTGTCCAGCTGGAGCCCGTACCATGGCTCTTCTTACGCTGTTATCTCCTCTGTCGCAAAAATTGTGGCAGCCGGCGGCGATTTGACCTCTATCCGTTTTACATTTCAAGAATTTTTTGAAAGACTCCGTGACGACAAAAAGCGCTGGGGTAAGCCGCTGGCAGCGCTTCTCGGAGCTTATGAGGCTCAGATCAGACTGGGACTGGCATCCATCGGAGGCAAGGACTCCATGTCCGGAAGCTTCAATGAGATCGATGTTCCGCCCACACTTGTATCCTTTGCCGTAGATGTGGCAAAGCACGGAGACATCATTTCCGATGAATTTAAGGAAGCAGGAAATCTCATTGTCAGATTCCCTATGAAGCGTGATGAGTACGATCTTCCCGATTACGACGACTTCATGAAGCAGATGGAGGCTTTTGCAGCTATCGCTCGCAAGGGCTATATTAAGTCCGCATGGGCCGTTACAGGCCACGGTATCGCTGAAGCTGTTGCCAAGATGGGCTTCGGTAACCATCTGGGTGCAGAGATCCTTGACAATGTAGGCTACAAGGATATGTTCGGGGAAGGCTATGGTGATATCCTCGCCGAGATCTCCGAAAAGGATCTTGAGATCGTTAAGGCAGGCAAGGCTGTATGCGATGTTATCGGTAAGGTAACAAAGAGCGGTCTGGCATACAGATCCGCAACCCTTACGGAAGAAGAAGCACTTTCGGCATGGACCAAGCCTCTTGAGAGTGTATTCCCCACAGCTACCGCAAAGAAGGAAGAGAAGGATGCTTCCGAAGCAGTCATTCTTTTGTATGAAAATAAGACGATCATCACCTCAAAGTTTAAGACTGCAAAGCCCAGAGTATTTATTCCGGTATTTCCCGGTACAAACTGCGAATATGATACGCTCAGAGCCTTTGAAAGGGCAGGAGCGGAGGTTGATACCTGTGTATTCAGAAACAGGAATGAGCAGGATATAATCGATTCTGTCGAAGCCTATGTTAAGGGCATAAAGAATGCACAGATCCTTATGTTCCCCGGCGGATTCTCAGCAGGTGATGAGCCCGACGGTTCGGGTAAGTTCATTGCCACAGCCTTCAGAAACGAAAAGCTTAAGGAAGCGGTAAATGATCTTATTAAGCAGAGGGACGGCCTTGTTCTGGGTATCTGTAACGGTTTCCAGGCCATCATCAAGCTGGGTCTTGTGCCTTACGGAGAGATCTGCGAGATCTCTGCGGATTCACCTACCCTTACAAGAAATTCCATCGGACGTCACATTTCAAAGTCCGTTTATACAAAGGTTGTTTCCAACAAGTCCCCCTGGCTTGCAAAGGCTGATCTGGGTGGGGTTTACTCCATTCCCGCATCTCATGGTGAAGGTCGTTTCGTAGCCAACGATGAGTGGCTTAAAAAGCTTATCGCCAACGGTCAGGTAGCGACACAGTATGTTGATGTAAATGGTGATCCTTCCTTTGATGAGGATTTTAACCCCAACTTAAGCTATATGGCTATTGAGGGTATTACAGATCCAACAGGCCGTATCTTGGGAAAGATGGCTCACTCCGAAAGAATAGGAGAAGGCGTTGCCAAGAACATTTACGGTTCACAGGATCAGAAGATCTTCGAATCAGGTGTTGAGTACTTTAAATAAATAACAAAAAAAGACGTTTCGGATTAATAGCCGAAACGTCTCAGAGCGTCGACAAAGTTCTTTTTTCAAAGAACGATGCCGACGCTGATTTATTTTTCTCCATTTCAACCTTGTTTTTGGCATTTTTTAGGATTTACAGCTCAAAATATGCCTCAAAAATGAGTTTTCTCTCCACTTTTAAAAAAATAGGTTTGGCGCCGGATTAAAAAATATAGTTTGTCTACAGTCTGAGACGTTTCGGTTTAGTAGCCGAAACGTCTTTATTGTCCGATCAGTGATACAGCATCAGTTCCCCGGCTTCGATCACAGCCTTTGCGGCGGTAGCCTCTGTGATCTTATTCTTTATTGTATCAAGCATATCTTCCGGAACACAGACGGTGATCGAAACGTTATCCGTATAATTAATATCTCCGGGAGTAAGTTCTGCCTGAGCCAGAAGGTATTGGATCTTTCCCAGCCCCATATAGTCGGTGGTTATCGTGAGGATACGTCCGATCTTGTTTGTTATGATCTCGGCATCTTCCACCGCTAAACGGGCAGAGTCGGTATATGCCCGGACCAGACCGCCGGTTCCCAGGAGGGTGCCTCCAAAGTAACGGGTTACCACGCAGCACACATTTTTCAGATCAGCACCGCGAAGAACAGAAAGGATGGGCTGACCTGCGGTTTTTTGAGGCTCGCCGTCATCACTTGCCCGTTCCAGTTCTCCCTTTTCGCCGATTATGTAGGCATAGCAGTTGTGGCGTGCATCGTAGTACTTCTTTTTCACGCCTTCTATAAAGGAGAGGGCTTCTTCTTCAGATTCGCAATGGATCGCTGTAGCGAGGAATCTGGAGCGTTTCTCTTCCACTTCTCCGTTTCCGGCTCTTAAAATTGTCTTGTGTTCTGTCATATACGTATTTCCAAACTTTTTTTGATGTGTTAAAATAGCAACGTATGCGCAAAATATGCGTTTCATCTATTTTAACATATACCTGGGGCGTTGTGAAGAATGAGTGACATGAAGGCTGTTTTTAGGGGAGGAGCTTGGCATGAGAAGAAGTAAGAGTCCGGGAAAATGGAGTCTGCCTGCAGTTATTCTATCTGCTGTTTTTGCTACCGCATTATTGGCTTACGGTGGGTTTATCCTGTGGGATGTAATGCACAAAAATGATAAAGGAAGGCCGATTGTGGTGACAGAAACGGGAGGAAACGGTAATTTCAGAGCCATGCTGGAAGTGCCGGATGAAAACATTCCTTTAAGTACCATAGACAAGAGCTGCTTGACCAAAGATGAGAATGGTTACAAGATCTACACCGAAAACGGTGAAAAAACATCTCTTACCGGTATAGACGTTTCCAAATGGAACGGGACCATAGACTGGAAGAAGGTAAGGGGATCGGGCATAGAATTTGTCATGATCCGTTTGGGAAACAGTAAATTAAATTCCGGTGATATCACCCTCGATCCCATGTTTAAGGAATATATGGAAGGAGCGCTTGAAGCCGGTCTTAAGGTGGGAGTTTATTACTATACCCAGGCTATAACCAAGGAAGAGGCTGTAGCGGAGGCTGAGTTTTGCATTAAAAACCTGGAAGATTATTATGTGACTTTCCCTGTGGTATTTGACACGGAAAGATATGACGGCAGCGGAAGAGCGGATAATCTCGATAATGCCTTAAGGACAGAGATCGCCAGAAGCTTTATGGACAGGATAAAAGAAGCGGGATATACTCCCGCCATATACATGAACACCTCCTGGAGTTTGATGAACATTGATCTTAAGGATCTTACGGAATACGATCATTGGTATGCCTATTACGGCGACGATCTTTATTGGCCCTACCGCTTCACCATGTGGCAATATACGGAAAAAGCGCAGATTCCTGGGATCGAAGGCAACGTGGATCTGAACATTTCATTTGTTGATTACTCCAAGTAAAAAAGTTTAAAAATATGCTTGCATTTTGTTTGGGTTAGTAGTATAATGCAACCCGTGCCTTGGAAAAAGGTACAAAACAAAAGCATATAGGGCTATCGCCAAACGGTAAGGCAACGGACTCTGACTCCGTCATTTTCAAGGTTCGAATCCTTGTAGCCCTGCGTAAGATAAAAGAGCTTGAGACGTAAAGTTTTAAGCTTTTTTTGTGTTATGGGAGTCAATGAGTCAATGGGTGAGTCAATAGGGACATTTCCCCTGCTTCTGGGGCTTTTTCCCTTGCTTCCGGAGGCCTTTCCCAAGCCAAAAGCAAACTTTTAATTGCATTTCCCTAAAAAGTTTGCTTGCCGCCAGCTCCCGGAGATCTCACCGCGAATGAGTCGAAATGAAACGTCCCCATTGACTCCGGTTTACCGACCGGTTTGAAATATGATGCTGTGGTCAGACTGATAAAGACTATGTTCGGTGCCGTGGTTGCAGTTCTGCTGATCTGCTTCTATAATGGATCGAAGGGAAGACAACTTCCCAAAGCATTTTATTATCTGTTCTATCCGGTACATTTACTATTGCTGTATTTTGCAGTAAAAGTTCTGTTCTGAATGTGAGAAGAGAAAAATGAGTATCATAGCATACAGATTGATTTCGGAATCGAGTATAATATCGATATGAGCATGAAAGGGTCGTTACTGATGAGGAGACGATCTTTTTTTTAAAAAGATGGATAAATCCGGAAGATCGGCTCTGGTTGTTGAAACAAACCCTATGATCCGATCGTATTATTGATATAATATTAATTGAAAGGTGGTGGTGATTACGATAAACCTTGATGAAATGTATAAAGAATATTCAAAAATGGTTTACGCGTTTCTCTATTCTATGTGTAAGAACCGTCATCTGGCAGAAGATCTGACACAGGATACTTTTCTTAAAGCATACAAGAATATAGAAAAATATGATGAAAACAGGAAAATGTCCACATGGCTGTGCGAGATCGCAAAGAATCTGTATATTGATCACACACGTAAGCATAAAAATAAAGAGATACCGGATGATCTCCTGGTTTCGGAAACACTGGGAAAGGCGGAGGAGAATGACAATACCGACAATTATCCTTCCGTACATGATATCTTGAAACTCGTACACAGTCTTGATGAGCCCTATAAAGAGGTTTTTCTTCTCAGGTACAGTATGGGCTTTTCATACGGAGAGATAGCGGACCTGTTCGGGGAAAAAGAAGGATGGGCGCGGCTGGTCTATTACAGAAGCAGAAAAATGATTCAGAAGAAGATAAAGGAGATGCCGATATGACTGATTGTGAAATGATAAAGGTATTATTGCCGATGTACATTGAGGATGAATGCAGCGATGAAGTAAGGGCGTCTGTAGAAGAACACTTGAAAGAATGTCCTAGGTGCCAAAAGGAATATGAGGAAATGACAAAGGGATTGCCTCAAATGCCGGTTGACTTGCCGGATGCCAAACAGATCAACCCTTTTAAGAAGATCAAGGCTTTTAACAGAAGACAAAATGCGATGATAATACTGTCTGTTACCATTGTTATGATTATAATTGCGTTGCTTCTGGTAAAATACTTGCTTTATAAAAATGGGAAAACGATCTATTGCCAAAGAGATCCTATCGTAGTATTTGAGGCGATCCTTGACAGTTTTTATGACTCTGATCCTAACTCGAAGATTTCGCTGGTGGTGGCAGAAAAAGACGGTTCTATCATAGATTACAACAATCATTTTTTTGAGATATATGATGCGGATAAAGAGCGATATTATCAGGTGGATAATAAAAATATAAGCAGTTCCGGGGATAAAAACAAAGAGCATCCCGATAGTATTCGCATAGAGATCGTCCCGAAAACAAAAAAAGATCAAAAGCCGGATTCTATCGATCTTTCGACCGTTACAGTCATTATAAGATCGATCATCGATCAAACTGATGTAGACAGTAGCAAGGCGTCAATAGCAGTGCATTCATACAAAGGTTCCGTTGGTTATGATGTGGATTATTATTATGATGCGATTACGGGAGGCTTTACAGAGGCTGAAAAATTTAAAGAAATCCAAGAAGGTAAAAATGTTTGTATTATCCGTCTGATCGAACCGACGGTCAAGGTGCCGGATGAGGGGGTGCTCATGGGAGATGAGCTGAGAATAATACAGATTGCTGTTTGTTATTAAAAGATGGCACAAAAAATGAAACAAAATGACGACTCGTTCGTATTATCGGTGTAAATAATAAACCGGTTCTTATTTACTAAAAAAAAACGAAAGAGAGGTATTCAAATGAAGAGATTTAAGAGACTTGCTGTTATTCTGGCACTTCTTATGGTAATGCAGCCGATCACACAGGTTAATGCTGAAGGATTGTCTCCTGTAGAGGGACACCGGGAAAACGCGCCGGAACCAACGCCTGCGGGACAACATGCCGAAGATGTTATGGATAAGAACATTACGGCATCTCTGACAGACGGTGCAAGCGATTATGCGGGTCGTATCAAAAAGGCAATATACAATGTCAATGGCGATGAATGGACGGTAGTTGAGAAGATAGGTGTTGGCGCCTATGATGAAGAGTTACCTGAGGGTATGAGTGAAATTGAGTTTGTCTATCATGAATCATTTGCTCCAAAGAACATGACGAAGTCCGATTATACATCTACGATTCTTAGCAATACCAGATCGTATTACAGAAATGGCAATCTCGTTGCAAATGTATATGAAGATTACGAGGTTTGGTATTATTCGACGGGTAAAGTAGATTTAGCGGGTTATTCATTGGGCAAAAGTACTGCGTCCGGATATGGTTCAAGTGATTTTGTGTATGGCTGCGTTGTAAATACAGATGGCTCGGTTAGTTACACCAGTGGATTTCAGTTTGAAGTTCGCGGAACACTTTACACTGCCGTTTATGACATCAACCTTATCGTGACACCTTCCTACTATAGTTTCTATTAAGCTTAATTGTTTTGGAATTATGTGATTACAGCCTCAACTTCAGATCACACTCAAGAGGAAAAATAATACTTGTTTGTACAGAGTTAAAACAATAAGCAAGTAGCACCATAGGTAAATACTTTGGTAAAACTAACGAGATCAGTCGTTAGAAATGCTGCATTTTCAAGGGCTGCAAGCGTTTCTTGCCTCGGACTCTGACTTATGTCTTTTCAAGGCTCGAATCCTTGTAGCCCTGCGTAAGGAACTGTGGAAGCAGTTCCTTTTTTTCGTTCAAATGCCGTGTTTATCCGCTTTTCGGGAAGTTCTTACTTCTTTTTCCTAAAGCCTTTTTCAGTAACGATCAGGACAAAAAAACGAAAACCATAGTCGTTTTTACTATGGTTTTCTGACGGATCAGCGATTGGTCAAAAGAATACTTTGTAAGACAGAAGGCTGAAACGATCGATGCGATGGATGAATATCTCGCCGGAGTATCAGCTGAGGTCGCCGCCATGGAAGATACTCTGGAAGACCTGAACAAGAAGGTTGATGAAAAAGTCAATGATATGGTCGAAAATGAAGCGCGGAAAGATTTTATGAGATACGCTTACCTCGAAAATCCGAAGACCGCACTCGGTCGGCTTGTATCCGGGGCATGGAGGAAGTTCCGGGAATGGTGGGACGAACATAAGCGGGATGCGGTCGAAAAGAAGA
>JAFSWD010000172.1 GCA_017444675.1 Lachnospiraceae bacterium | reverse complement strand
GGTTCATTTTTCGGCGCAGAGCGCCAAAATGAACCTCTAACCCCGTCCCCAAAGGCTCAAAAAGTGAACCCCTAACCCCGTCCCCAAAGGCTCAAAAAGTGAACCCCTAACCCCGTCCCCAAAGGCTCATTTGTGGGGAGAAATTTGGACATTGTTTGATGTATTATGAAAACAAAAATGATATAATGGATGCAATAGGATTGGAGGAACGGTATGTTTAGGTTTATGCATGTGGCGGATCTGCATTTTGGAAAGGAATTACACGGCGTGGAACTGGTGAAGGAGGACCAGCCTTTTTGGGCAGAGCGGTTTCTGGAGGCCATAGATGAGGAAAAGCCCGATGCGGTGGTAATCGCCGGGGATGTGTATGACACCAGGAATCCGGACCAGGAGGCGATACTTTTATTTGAGCATCTGATCATGGAGCTGGCGAAGCGGGAGCTTTATGTCTTTATCGTGCCCGGGAATCACGACAGCCATGTGAGATTATCGATACATACAAGCCTTTTGGAGGATAAGAAGATCTTTATCGCAAGAAATGTGGAACGTGAGATCAGGCATATCTCTACTCAAGGTGATACGCCTGTTACATTTTGGCTGTTACCCTATGTTTACAAGAAAAAGGTGGCGTCCCTGCTTGACAGGGAGGACATAGAGACCTATGACGATGCCCTGGCAGCGCTTATGGCTGAACAGAAGGTGGATACTTCCGGGATAAATGTGCTTGTGGCTCATCAAAATGTGATCGCTTCAAGTGAAGACAGGCCCATCGCAGGCGGCTCAGAAACAGCGATAATAGGAGGAGTGGGAGAGGTGCTTTCAGCGCGCTTCGAGGATTTTGATTACGTGGCGCTGGGACACATACACAGGGCGCAGAAAGTGGGACGGGAAACGGTGAGATATGCCGGATGTCCCATGTATTATGATTTTTCAGAGATTAACAGAGAAAAAGGCATTACAATGGTTACGGTGAAGGATGACGGAACCGTGGAAAGCTCTTTTAAGGAAATCTTCCTGCCCTATTATCTTTACCAGGCAGACGGAACATTTGACGAATTGAAGGTCAAGGGAGCGGAATGGGCTGAAAAAGTGAGACAGGAGAGAAGGGAGCTTAAAGAGAAGGGCTGCCCTTACGAAAAGAAGTATTACATCAAGCTCATCGTTAAGGGAGATATTCCCGCTAACGGAAGGGATATCCTTGAAAACCTGTGGGAGCATGAAATACTTAACATTATGCAGGTAAGGACAGAAAATGCGGCCGATCTGAGCACCTACACCCCCGAGAATCTGAGTGGTCTGGACATGACCGAGCAGTTTGCAAACATGTATAAACTCATGGATAAGGAAGGACGCGACATGAACGGCCTTCAGAGAGATATACTGAATAAGACCCTGGAGCTTCGTGACGAATCAGGGGTATTGTATGATGAGAATGCAAAGATACCGGATGAGGTGAGCGAAGAATTACTAAAAGCCATCGAAGAGATGCTGGATAAGGGGGAGAAAGCATGAGACCGCATAAACTCATAATGAAAAATTTTGGCCCTTTCCTCGATGAAAGCCTGGATTTCGATGCATTGGGCGATGTTGTATATATGATAGTGGGAGAGACCGGCGCGGGAAAGACAATGATCTTTGACGCCATATCCTTTGCACTGTTCGGAAGAGCCAGCGGAGACAAAAGAAGCCGCGTGTCTCTGGAGGATTATTATTGTCGCTATGTGACCGAAGACGACGGTGGAAAGAAACCGCCCATGGAAGTGGAACTCACCTTTACGGAAAAAGATGTTGAGTACAGGGTTATTCGTGAAATATCCTGGGGTAAAACAGGTAAAGCAGGCACATGCAGTGTCAGCTCCCGGCTTTTTGTGGACGGAGAGGACAAGACTCCCCAGGGTGGAGACACCAAGACCGATCTCTCAAAAGGGGAGATAACCCGGACAATCGAAAAGGCTGTGGGTCTCAAGGCGGATGACTTTAAGAAGATCGTTATGCTGGCCCAGGGAGAATTCCAGAAATTCCTGGAAGCGTCCGGTAGTGAGAGAAATGAGATCCTGGGAAGGATATACGATAACAGTCCCCACATAGACCTGCAAAACAGGCTGGCAAGCGCCAATGGCCTTTTGAAAAGGAAGATGGAAGCGGCCAGGGGAATTATGAAACGGGCGCTTGATGCATGTACTATCCCGGAAAAACTGTCGATGGATGACAGGGATCGGCTGGATGTGGTCACTGAGGACACGGAAGGCCTGTTTGAGGCACTTAAAAATGCGGTGGTTTTACTGAAAGAAGAATGCGCCGACACGGAAAAAAACATGGCTCAAAACAGGGAAAAGGCAAGAAAGCTCAGGGAAAAAAGGGTTAAGGCTGAGCAGAACAACCGCCTTCTGGATCAAAAACAAAAGCTGATAGAAGAAAAGGAAGAGCTGGATAAGGAAAAAGAGGCATATATTTCGTTGACCAATAAGCTTAAAACTGTATCGGAAGCAGAGAAGATCATGCCTTTAAGAAGAGCATTGGAAAAGAGCAAAAAGGCTTTGGAAGAAGCAAAGACCAAGGGAGAAGTTCTTTCAAAAGAGAAACAGTCACTGGAGGAAAAAGAACCCGAGGCAAGGGAGAACGCTGCTAAGATCAAGGCAGAAAGCGGCCCCAGGATAAATGAGATAACCGTAAAGGTGACAAGACTTAAAGGCGTCGAGGAAGTATATGACCGGCTGGAAAACAGTCTTTTGAAGGCAGAGCAGTTGAAAAAGAGGCAGACCGGGCTGGAGAAGGATCTGGCTGCGGCGGAGAGCGTTCTTCAGGATACCGCCAAAAAGATAAAGGAAAACGAAGAACTTCTGGAGACATTGCAGGAAGCGGGGGAAGCAGCGGTCAGGCAGGCTGAGGCGGAAAAGAAAAAAGCCGAGGCGCTGGTTAATGATTTTTTGGGCTTGAAGGATAAGATCAAGGCTGTAAATGATAAAGAAAAAACGGTTGGAGAGCTGGTGGACGATCTTGTTTGGAAAGAGGCGAATACAAGTGCCGCACAGAAGGAATATGACAGCGCCAATCAGAGGTTAAGGCACGGAAGGGCAGCATCGCTGGCGGCGGACATGGTGAAGGAGCTGGAGAAGGCTACGGAGGTCAAGTGCCCTGTTTGCGGTACGCTGCATACAAAGGACGATATAAGCGGATTTGCCGTGGGAGAGGATGAGATCCCAAGTGAGGAAGAAGTAGAGGAACTTTACAAAAAACTTACAGATATGCGGGAAATAGAGCAGAAAAAACACATGGAAGTGAGCCGAAAGAAGGGTGAACTTGATGGTGACAGGAAGGCTGCTCTTGAAAAAGCGAAGGTTCTTCTGAAAGCGGCGACCTGGGAAGAGGCAGCGGACGAGAAGGTTTTTGATGAGGCTATGAACGAGGCAAAGGCCGGACTTGAGGCTTCGGCTGATAAGTTGAATGAGGCGGTTCGGAACCGGGATCTTAAGGCTGAGGCCTTGAAACGCAGAAACGAACTCAACCGGAAAAACGAGATAGATAAGGATAAGAAAAAAGCGCTTGAGGCCGATCACAACAGATCGATCACGGAAAAAGCAGAGACTGACAGAGATGTTTTAAATGCAAGACAGCAGCTTAAAGGATTTCCGGAAAGTAAGGCTTTGGCTATAAAAGAGATGGCGGAGGGGGTTGCGGAAACTGAAGCCATAAACAGGAGAGTCAGCGAAGCTGAGCAGGATCTTAATAACCTGATCAATAAGCTTAGTCGCGTAAAGGGGCAGCTGGCGGAAAATGAAAGCCTGGTAAATTCGTGCAGGGTTGACCATGGATATGCCTTGGAGCAATGGACAAGCGGACTTAAAGAACACGGCTTTGCAGATGAAAATGCTTTTATGACGGCACTTTCACCGGAAGGAACGATCCTCATAAGTGCCGGCGAGGTTCACAGGTGGATCGACATTAAAACCCGGGCTGTTACCGATTACAATAACAAGGTCATCGAAAACCGCGCGCATATGGAAGAAAACAAGAAGAATACCGAGGGGCTGGTATATACAGATCTGTCGGCCATTGACGCGGGCATACATGAGTGCGACGAGGCGGACAGAGAGCTGGATCAGCGCAGCAAGGAAGAGTACAGCAACCTTAAACGGACTGAGGAAAATGTGAAGATCATAAAGTCCAACATGAAGGAATTACAAAAGCTGGCGGCGGTGGAGAAGGAACTCAGGCCGATGGCTGAAAATACGGTCGGGCGTAAATTCAAGTTTAAGGATTATGTTCTGGGTGACTTCTTTGTGCAGATAGCAGATCACGCGTCCGATTACTTCATGGAACTCATGGACGGTAAGTACAGGCTGATGACAAGGATGCACAAGAACAAGAGCGCCGATAAAGATAGCGAGGAATTGAGAGACCTTGACCTGCTGGTGGAGGATGCATGGGGGAATTCGGCCAGCGTTGCCATGCTTTCCGGCGGACAGTCCTTCGAAGCTTCCCTTGCTCTTGCTCTTGGCCTGTCCGAAGTGGTGCAGATGCAAAAGGCAGGAAAGGTGCACATCGAGAGTATGTTCATCGACGAAGGCTTCGGAACCCTGGACGGACATCGCCTGGAACGCTCTATGCATGTGCTTAACAGCATGACCGCCCAGAAGCGTCAGATCGGTATCATAACCCACGTGGAAAAGCTGATCAACGCGGATCAATACAAGAAGATCGAGATAGACCACAAGGATGGTCTCAGCACCATAAACTTTACCGATAACAGATGAGTTTCGGCAAATGAGCCTTTGGGGACGGGGTTAGGGTGTCACTTTTTGAGCCTTTGGGGACGGGGTTAGAGGTTCATTTTAGTGATATGGTGTGAAAAAAAAGAAAAGACAGCTAAAAGAGAGATCTTACATCAATTTAGCTGTCTTTTTTTGCATCAGTGAACGGTAATGAAATCAAGATAGTAGGATAAAGTCCTGACTTTCCGGCGTTTTAGCTTATCAATTGTCTTCCCGGGAAGAATGAAAAGCTGTAAGCAGTACGCTAAATAGCAGGAACTTCAGTCGTTTAGCTTACTTTTGCATTTTTGGAAAAAAATAGAGGGCGTAATAGTAAGCTAAATCATTCAGATGGAGGGCATTTAGCTGATCTTATTGTTTTTGGGAAGGCAGAATGGTATTATAAGGCTATTATGAATGATAAAAGCAGAGTTTTGCATGACAAAGACATAAGAGAACCCTTGTTTGATTTTCTGGAAGATACTTACGGAAAAGTCAGGATCCTGGAAGAAAAGCGTACCGGAAGTGTCAGAGCTGATGTGGTGATGATAACACCGGACTTGCTTTATGGGATAGAGATCAAAAGTGATGCGGATACATATGCCCGGCTTGAAAAGCAGGTGAAGAACTACAACTGGTACTATGACAGAAACATAGTGGCGGTGGGGAGTTCTCATGCAGCCCACATTGAGGAACATGTGCCGGAGTGGTGGGGGATAATCACAATTGAGGAGACTGCTGACGGGAAGGTGGATTTTTATTTCCTGAGAAAGCCGGGGGTGAATCCCAGAGTGAAGGATAAGCGAAAGATCACCATTCTTTGGAGGCCTGAGCTCTGCAGGCTGCTGGCGTATAATAAGCTTCCGAAGTATGCTCAGAAGAGTAAGAAATTTGTGCAGGAGAAACTGCTGGAAAAGGTGGCGCCGGAGGTGCTGTGGCCCCAGGTGTGCGAGGAATTGTTCCAGAGGGATTATAATTCTATAGCGCAGGAAATTGCGGAGTATAAAAAATGAACCCCTAACCCCGTCCCCAAAGGTTCATTTTTTCTTATAGATGATCACATTATCGTTGGGTTTAAGGATGGTGGCACCGTGAGGGATGATCTCTTCGGTGTTGCGGACGACCATGGCGATGATCTCCTGCTGTTGCAGGCGTATGTCGCTGATGGCTTTGTTGGCCCAGGGATGATCGGGAGTGATCTCATAGGTGAGAAGCTCCAGCTTGGAGCCGGGCTTTATGGTGGAAAGGTCGCGGACCTTGGTGTATTGTTCAACGAAGCCGGCGGAAATGATACCTGTGGGGATGGCCACCATTCCCACACCCAGGAAGGAGATAATGATAGCCATGATCCGGCCTGCGATGGTCAGGGGATAGATGTCTCCGTAACCGATGGTGAGAAGGGTGGAAGCAGCCCACCAAATGCCGGAAAAAGCATTCTGGAAGATCTCGGGCTGAGCCTCGTGTTCCAGTGAATACATGCAAAGAGATGCTGAAACCATGAGGATCAGTATCATCGCGATGGAGGAGAGAAGCTGATTTCTCTTCTCTTTTAAAACCGAGATTATGACGTTAAAAGCATCATATTGGGCATTGATCTTAAAGAGCCTTAAGATCCTGATGACCCTGAATATCCTGAAAGCAACCGCTCCCGCAGGAAACAGGAAGGGCAGATAGAAGGGCAGGAAAGTAAAAAGCTCGATCAGCCCGTAAAATGAAAAGATATATTTGAGTAAAGCCACGCCCCGGGGAGAGTCGGGATAGAGACAGTCCGAGGTCCAGATCCTTAAGGCATATTCGATCGTGAAGATCACCACGGTTACGGCTTCGATCACGTTGATCATGGTGCTGTAAGGTTTTGAAACCTCAAAAGTGGAAAAGAGAGTGGCAAAAAGATTTATGGCGATAACAAAAATGATCCCGTAATCAAAAAGTGTGCTGGGAACATCGTTCTTGTTGCCAATCTGTATGATATTAAAGATTTTATTTTTTACATCGCGCATATATTACCTCTAAGGGTGTAAAAGTAAAAATGAATTAAATCCGGTAGAGCAGTGTGAAAGAACCAAAACAGAAACGTTCCCCGTTGGCAAAAAGCAGGAACGGAAATACTCTCGTTTGACTGAAAAGCCGAAGCGGAAACGCTCGCTTTGGACCATTGGCTAATGACAGTGTAGCAAAATAATGCTAAAATGACAAGTAACACAATAGCTTCGCATAGGCAGTGCAGAGAGAAGGAGAGCAACTCCCATATGAATGAAGCAGGGATAACCTTAAAGATCGCGAAAAATGACAGGGCCGAGGAGATATATGCCTTGATGAAAGAGGTATACGAAGGCATGGAGGATAAATCCATGTTTGTTTGCGATGATGTGGAGTTTGTGCGGGCACATATCGAGAAGGAAGGCTTTACGGTGATCGCCTGCGATGAGGCGGACAGACTGACGGGATGCTTTATCGTGAGGTTTCCGGGCGATAATAATGATAATCTGGGGAAAGACATAGGGCTTGATGCGGAGGAGCAAAAAAAGGTGGTTCACATGGAATCCTGCGTGGTTTCGAAGGAAGCCAGGGGGAGAGGGTTGCAGCTCGCTATGCTTCAATTTGCGGAAAATATGATCGATAAGGGGAAATACCGCTACTTTATGGCTACGGTTGATCCCAACAATCCCGCAAGCTTCAGGACATTCGAGAAAAACGGCTACAGGCTTATGGCTACCAAGGAAAAATATGCAGGGAAGATCAGAAGGATCTATTTGAAGGTTCTGCAGAGTGAGTAGTTGTTTCAGGGAGAGACTTTTACCATGATAGTGAACTTTGAATTTCTTTGGGCGGAACCCATTGAAAATGCCATCACCTGTATGCATTTTAAATGCGACAAGGCGGTCTGTTTCTGGTACAGTGACACCATCGCAAAGCAAAAAAAGGCAACGGAAAAGTGTCTGAAGAAATACTGTCCTGTATCGGACATAGTTTTTCGCGAGGTCTCAAAAAAAAGCACTTCAGTCGGTGCTTAAAGCTATGCAAAAGGAGATCGAGCTTGAACTCGGCAGAAGTTCAAAGATGTTTTTTGATATAACCGAAAGGCGAGGAACTACTTAATAAACCCGGCCCTTATGCTTTCCGTAGGACACGCGGCCTTACATTTGCCGCAGCGTATGCATTCCGCGGAATTAGGACTTTTAAGCACATCCACTTCCATCGGGCATACCTTTTCGCAACGCTTACAGCCGATACAGCTGTCATGATCTATCTCGAGGCGATAGAGGCTGAACTTGTTGAACAGCGCATATACAGCGCCCAGGGGGCAGAAGTAACGGCAGAAAAACCTGTTGATAAATACGGAACCAGCCAGGAAGAAGACCAAGAGCCCGACTTTCCAGTTAAAGAGAGCGCCCGCCAGTTCCCGCAAGTATTCATTCTTCAGGAGAAGGAAAATACCGCCTTCAAGAGTGCCTGCGGGGCAAATGTATTTGCAAAAGAAGGGATCTCCCACACCAAAGGCATTGGTGGCAAAAATGGGGAGAAGCACCACAAAGATCAAAAGGATAAGATATTTAAGGTATCGAAGAGGCTTGTCTGCTTTTTTCGGTACCTTTATCTTTTTAGTGGGTATCTTATGCAAAAGGTCCTGAATCAGACCAAAGGGACACAAGAAACCACAGATCAGCCTTCCCAAAACCGTTCCGAAAAGCATCAGGGTTCCGAGAACGTAAAAGGAAAAATTGTGCTTAGGACCGCCCAGTACCGCCTGCAACGCGCCAATGGGGCAGGAACCCAGCGCTCCGGGGCAGGAATAGCAGTTCAGCACCGGAACACAGACCAGCTTGGAATTTCCGGTAAAGATCCTGCCCTTGGCAAACCCTATGACATAGCCGTTAAAAAGCGCGGCGGCAGCTATCCTGAAGATAAAGCTGAATCTTTCGTGGTGTTTTTCTTTTTCGGAAGGCTTCAGCCGATCCCTATGCATTCCAGGCATATCTTCACCGCCTTTCGTAAGACTTCACCGTGCTCACCTCTGTAGATCCCGATGAGGATAAAGGACACAGCCAAAAGAAGAGCTATTATCCGTATTAAGTTAACAGTGATCTTTTTCCTGTCCTTCAAATCCGCCTACTTTCCCAAGGTCTTGAGCGCGTCGTCGATGGACTTTTGATAACGTCTCTCCAGATCCTGATATGCGCCGATTATAGCCTCGCCCACGATATTACCCTTGTTGTCCACAAAAATGGTGGTGGGAACGTACTGGATCTCCTCCGTGAAGGTCTCCATATCCCCGTCGCCGCTTAAAAGGGTAATGCCCTCAAAGCCCGAATCCGAAAGGATCCTTTTAGCCTCGTCGGGATAGTGATTTCCGTCGATACAATAGGTTATGAGCTGCACATTGTCATCCAGATTTTTCTGAAACTCCGCAATAGCAGGCATTTCGCGGATGCAAGGTCCGCAGGTTATGCTCCACACGTTGATCACGGTCACATCGTGATCCGAAAAATTGCTTTCCGTAAATTCGTTTCCGTCGGCAGTCTTGGCAGTAAAGGAATTCCAGCTGGTGAAGCCCGAAATGTTTTCCGGAGCATTCGCACCCGCCGTCTTTTCGCCTTTGCCACAGCCCGCTGTCATAACGAGGGCCACGGTTGCCACAAGCAGGAGTCTTAATCCCGCAGTCATATGTTTTCTCAACTCTTTCATAATAATCTCTCATCTTTCTTATCTTAATCTTGATGCCGGGCATCAGCTCTATAATACATTAGATTTTATAACCTTGCAAGTGGGAGCCAAAGGGGACGTCTCCATTTTGGCCCCACTTGTTTTATGTTCACACGCCACGGTCAAGCATTCGCAATCCGCTTCGCTACTTGCTCATGTTGGGGGGTGGCGTTACTGCTACGCAGAATATACAAGGTGCTGAAACTCTTTGAAAGTGAACTTTCAGAGCTTTAGCACCTTGTATATCTGTGAACAGTAACTTATGTTCACACTTTATTTACCCGAAATTTATTGCTTCAAGTTTCAAGAAATATTATTATGTTATTGAAGAACGGAATTGGAGTTTATGAAAAAATTACTGAACAGGAGGACGCCATGAGTCAATTATCCCATATAACAAATGTATCGAATAAGAGCTATCAGCGTCTTTCCAGCGGCAAGAGGATAAACGTTGCGGCAGACGGAGCAGCGGAGCTTGCCATCAGTGAAGGCATGAATTCCAGGACCAACGGATATAACGTGGGCGCCAATAATATAAATAACGCCCGTAATCTTTTGAACATTTCCGACGGAGCGCTGGGCAGTATCCATGATTCTTTGCAGAGGATCAGGGAACTGGCGGTGGAAGCCTCCAACGGTACGCTCACTTCATCGGATCGTGAAGCCCTTCAGTGGGAAGTGGATCAGTTGAAAGACGAGATCTCATCCGTGGCAAAGAATACAAATTATAACACCAAGAATCTTTTGGACGGTTCGGAATCCGAGCTTTCCATAGAGATGGGCGGTGCTAAGAAAAACATATCTCTTACCAACGCATCTCTTGAAGCGTTGGGTATTAAGGATTTCGATGTTACGGGGAAATTTAATCTTAAAGACATCGACGATGCGATCAAAAAAGTGAGCTCAGCCCGCAGTAAAGCAGGCGCACAGTACAATGCACTGGAACATGCATATAATTACAACAGAAATGCTTCAGAAAACCTTACAAGAGCAAATTCCAACCTGATAGACTTGGATTACGGTAAGGAAGTGACCGAAAAGAACAAGCAGAACATCCTGCAGCAATATGCACTCTTCGCTCAAAGACAGAAGATGGAGCAGAACAAAAACAAGCTAAATATCCTAAATTAATCGATAGATTGTGTAAGAAATCGCCGGACGGCCAGTCACCGTTCGGCGGTTTTTTATAAAACAGTTTGCTTTGCGCATATTAAAGACATATAATAGAGACAAAAGTGACGGAGGTACGCGGTGGATCTTAAGACAAATCTGTTTGCAGCTTCTGAGTACAGAAGTGTCAAACAGCGAAAAGGATGTTTTTCGGTAATCGAATATGAAAAAGATGTGTCGGTTTCACCCGAGGCCGCGCAGATAGCCTATTTCTCGGCAGAAATGAATGTCAGGAAGAAGCAGCTTATTATCGAGCTGGACGGGAAAGTGGGAGCTATCGTTCAGGCCAAAGAGATGCAGATGATGATGGGGGATGTGGAAGCGACCACAGGCGTCAGAGGCGCGGGAGACCTGCTTAAAAAGATGGTCCACAGCGCGGTGACGGATGAAACTGTCATCAAGCCTCACTACGAGGGCAAGGGCATTTTGGTGCTGGAACCCACCTATAGGCATATATTGCTGGAGGACATGGCGGACTGGCCTGAAGGCATAGTTACTGAGGACGGCATGTTTTTGGCCTGCGAAGACACTGTGGAGATGGAAGTCACCGGGCGTAAGAACTTATCTTCACTGGTATTGGGCCGGGAAGGTATCTTTAACAATACCTTTTACGGAAAAGGCATATTGGCTCTGGAGAGCCTGGTGCCCAGAGAAGAGCTTATAGAAGTGGAGCTGGAGGATAATTCCGTTAAGATCGACGGAAATATGGCAGTGGCCTGGTCTCCGGGATTAAGATTTACTGTGCGGAAGTCCATGGGAACATTGATAGGATCTGCGGTATCAGGCGAAGGGTTTGTGAATGTATATGAAGGTACGGGAAAAGTGCTGATAGCTCCCGTAAGAAATATTAAGTGATAACGAGGTGTAAAGATGGAAGGATTAGCTGTATTTATCGGGTCATGTATCAACTGGGTCATTGCAGGTCTTGCGGTGTTAACCATCGGCGGATTTGCCTATACGGTTCTTCAGGTGGGAAAACTGCAGAATCAGATCGATGACCACAACAGGCATTCGGGAGGAAGAAAAGAGTATACCGGAGGTGGCATCAGAAAAGAAGCTGACGTATACACCTGGGAAGAAAACCTTATGTTTCTGGAAACTTTTAACAAGATCCAGCTGACTTATTCCATTTTTGAGCAGTTCATTCCCGTTTTCCCTTTACTTGGAATATTGGGTACGGTTTCCGGACTCATCCAACAGCTGGGTGATGTGGAGCAGATGAGAGAAGCACTGGCGCTGTCCATGTCCACCACCTTCTGGGGACTTATAGCCGCTATCGTATTGAAGATAATAGATGCCCTTTTTGTAAGCAAGTCCGTGAACAAAATGGTCATGTATTTTGATACTTTTGAACAGAATTATCAGATGGTTAAAGATAAGTGGGACGTTGAAAACGATAATAACAGAGGATAGGACATGATCAGAATAAAAAACAGACCCAAGACTTTGGGACAATTTATCATAGATCTGACGCCTCTTTTGGATGTTATCTTTATCCTCCTGATCGTGGTGTTGTGCTTTCGGGACAATTACTCCAGGGAGGCCGACGAAAAAGTGGCGGCAGCGGAGCAGCAGGAGCAGATAGCTGTCGAAAAGGCAGAGCAGATTGAAAAAACGGCCAATGAAAAGATCGCAGAGATCCAACAGGAGACAGAGGATGCCATGGCCGCCAACGACAGCCGTTACGAGGCTGTACAGCAGCAGCTGGAAGTTTACGAGCAGATGTATGACTATGTGAACGTGGTCACCGTGTTTGCAAGTTACAGGCCCTCCAACCGCAAGTACCGCACCCTTCACGTAGAGATAAATGCGGCGGATCAGTGGGAGAGGGAGATAAATCCCAGTAACGAGGACAGGGTTTGGGCAGAGTGTCAGGCTCACATAGAGAGTGTTCTGGCGGGAAAGACCGGAATGCCCACTGTCTTTGCCATAAAGAACGAGAAGATGCTCTATCGCGACGAGCAGGCCATTCTGGAGCTTTATGACAAGCTGAACATAGAAGACAAGTTCGAAAAGAATTATATGGAGACGGATGATGAATAAACCCATTGCGATTATCCTTCTGGCAGTGCTGGCATTGGTGCTGATACTGGCCATCCGGGCCCTTATCCCCATGTTCACCAACTTCCTTAAGAACCTTCCCGTAGGCATATTCATTCTCTTCCTGGTAGCAATTCTCGGCATCATGGCCTACCTCATCTACTTTCTTATTAACGCCGATACACCCGGCGGGCAGATGGGGAAACCGGCCGAAGAATTGCCGCAGGTGACGGAAGCACCGGAGGATCCGGATGAACCCGAGGTGCCTGAGGAAGTGCCCGAGAAGCTTAAGCATTGCATAGTTTTAAAGGGAGACCGGATCTGGATAGAAAATCAACAGGTAAATACGGAGCGCGTCCAAAGCTACATAGATGAGCACGTTTTAAGTAATACCGAGCTGATCATCGTGGACGACTATGCCCTGGCTTCGCTGCATCATGAGATTACAAAGCTTTGCGACAAAAAGGGCGTGAATTACAGGATCGAAAATGAAAAATGGATCGAAGAATAAAAACAGAATAATCCCGGTGACAGTGCTGGCATTCCTGGTACTGGGCGGCTTTGCGGGGCTGATCTTTACCCCCGTCCTTAAAAATGCGGACAAGCCCTTCATCGACTTAAGCGGTTCTGTGGGAGAGGCCATAGGAAATGCCCAAAGTGCATATATTGCCGCGAATCCTACAGTAACACCCCGCCCCAAGGCTACAGCCACACCTACCCCAAGACCCACATCCGTCCCTACTCCCACACCCACTCCCGTGATAAAGGATGTGGAGATAGTGGTGGCAGATGAGGAAGTGAACTCCGAGGACTTTAAGAGTACTGATGCCGCCGGGATTACGGTTGAATTTACCGCGAAAAAGATACAGGATATCAAAGCCGAGGGCAGAAAAGTGATACTTGTGGATGATTACGCCGAATCCAAGACCTTTAAGAAGTTGCTTAAACTTCTTAATGATTCGGGACTGGACTACGAAGTGGAAAGGAGGCAGCAATGAAAAGGAGAAAGATGAACCTTTTGGCGAAGATAGCTGCTGTCTTAACGGTGATGTCACTGGTATTCGTAGAGCCTGCATATGCCAAGGATTACAACGCAAGGCTTAAGGAGTGTCTGCAGACCGACCCTCTTTACACGGCAACAACGGTGGTCAGGCTGAATAATGCCTTTAACAGCGACAAGCGGCAGTTTAAGAGTGACTATAATAATAAATATGTGGTGGTTTCCGGAAATGTTAAGATAGATTTTGTTACTGCCGGCAACAAGACGGTGATCAGTGACATAGGCGGAAACAAGTGCAGCGTGGACGTTTCCGCCGCTCAGGCCCAACAGGATATGACAAGGCTTAAGACGGGAGATTACGTTACGGTGTATGCGAGAGTGACGGTCAGCGGCGTGCTGGAACTTAGCTACGAGCTTACGGCAGTGACCGTAATGTCGGGAAACACCTGGTTCACTGCGGGAAACAGATACTTTTATCCAAGTGAGGACTTTGACTGGACGGAAGTCAGCGACCTTACAAGCGGAAAAAAGGTCAGGTACCGCATACCCTGGAAATGGAACAACGGCTATGTGAAGTCGGACCTCACAAATAACGATGTGAAGGGCTATCAGTACTGCCTGAACGCTATTGCACCTCAGGACTACGAATATCCGGAAGTTTTTTATATTTTCTACTTTAATAATGAGACCTACCTTGAAAAAGTGCCCACTAATCCCACGAAGAGTGATTACAAGAAGATCGAAAAAGAGATAATTAAGAACATACTTGAGGCAGTGGGAGAGGATTCCGGCATAGCGGTGGATACCTTTACGGATGCGTCCGGAACCGAGCTCCACTACTACACTACCACCTATCGCCCTAAGGACGGCAGGGACTACAGACTGGAATTTTTGTTCAGGCCGGAAAAGAAGGGCATAACCTGCATGCTTTATCTGTATTTCCCCAAGGAGGAAGCTGTGCACCATGTGCGGGAAGCTGCCTACCTGGTGGAAACCATGACTATCGAAGAATAAGAAATGAGTAAAACCACAGACAAGCCCGAAATGATACTTGCGCTGATCGACAATCTGCGGGAGGAGGAGAAGATCCCCATCACCCAAATGACTTACGGGTTGTGCGACAGTTCCCAGTATGCCAAGGTCTTGCGGGCAAAAAACAGAAGATTCGACAAGCTAATGATCGACGCCTTTTATCAGCGTCTTGGGAAAAACCTCAGAAATTTCGAATGCCTTCTTGACGCGGATGAGTACATGCTCTTCGAAAAGCGTGAGGAATTCAGAGACGCTTTTTTCAAAAACGATATGGAAAGAGCAAAGGCGGCTGCGGAAAG
Organism: Lachnospiraceae bacterium; assembly: GCA_017444675.1. GTDB lineage: Bacteria > Bacillota > Clostridia > Lachnospirales > Lachnospiraceae > RGIG3528. The sequence continues at coordinate 1,137 of JAFSWD010000172.1, read as the reverse complement.
ATGGGCCGCATTGGGCATATGCAGACGCAGCAGGGTTCATCAGCAGATGGCCCTACTTTTTCATGTCTATCTTTTGATGAAGGAAGACAAGGACAGCGCAGTGATCCCGGAAAAAGCAAGGGAAGCGTTGGAACTTACGATCCCGGAATTTAAGCTTGAGGAGTTGGATAAGTACCTTTATTCCGAAGTTGAATTGATCCTGCTTGACATCATTCTGAAAGAGGAAGAAAAGATCAAAGGCGTCGAGAAGGTATATGCCTTCTATGAAAAGGTGTATAGGCTATTCCGGGAGGACAGGTACCTGGACAATGAGCAGATCTTCCGCTTTGCTCCCATGATATACAGGCTGGTGCGGATAAAGCTTGACCGGCTGGAGTTTGAGGCGGCGGGCGCTGTCTGCGACAGGATGATAGGCGGGCTGATACAGGACAATAAGATCCTTTATCTGGCGGAATTCCTGGAATGCAAGGGCAGAGCGAAGGCAGCGATGGCAAAGATGGCGCCGGACGAGGTTAGGGAGACGGTTGAGGCGCAGGCCATAAAGGACGCTTTAAAGAAATACTATCCCGAATGGTCGCCCGAAAAGCAAATTCAGATCTATTGGGAATTCATGATCCTGCCTACGGGGGAGATCGTCAAGCAGCGCAGAAAGAATCTGGGGCTGTCCCAGGAAGATCTGGCCCTGGACGAAAACGAGGAGATCTGCAGTGTGGACACGATCTCGCGCTTGGAAAACGGAACCCACAAGACCAGCCTTGCGGTGGAAAAGCAGATATTAAGCAAGCTTAGAATGGCGCCGGAGAGGTTCCACAGAGAATTTATCACCGACGATTATTCGGATGTCCGAAAGCTTAAAAGAATAGCAGAAGCCCAGGTGGTGGGTGATCACAGAGAAACGGAGAAACGGCTGGTCGTGCTTGAAGAAGCCCACAATCGTACCCTTTACCCTTCGAATGAGCAGTATATCATGCAGAGTAGAGCCTGCCTGAACATGGAAAAAACCCGGGACTTTGATGCAGCCATAAAGGATCTAAAAAAAGTGATGGAGATGTCGCTTAAGAACATTCCGGGCGATAATGACGAAATCGGTTGCTACCTTTTTAATACGGAATTTTTTGCGGTTGATGCCATCAATAT
>JAFSWD010000171.1 GCA_017444675.1 Lachnospiraceae bacterium | reverse complement strand
GAGGGGATAAAGAGGATAAGGTTCATGACTCCTCATCCCAAGGATTTTTCCGATGATGTTATTGAAGTCATGAAAAAAGAGCCCAAGATCTGTCCTCAGGTACATCTGCCTTTACAGTCGGGAAGTACGGCGATCTTAAAGAGAATGAACAGAAGATATACGAAAGAACAGTATCTTACTCTTGTAGAAAAGATCAGAAGAGAGCTGCCCCATGTTTCTCTTACCACGGATATAATCGTAGGCTTCCCGGGAGAGACCGAAGAAGATTTTCAGGATACTGTGGATGTGGTAAAAAGATCCGGCTTTGATTCCGCCTTTACATTTATCTACTCTAAGAGAACGGGAACTCCCGCCGCCAAATTTCCGGATGAGGTTCCGGAGAATGTAGTAAAAGACAGATTCGACAGGCTTTTAAAGGTGTGCAGGGAAGAAGCGGAGAAACAGGCGGAAAAGCTCACGGGAAAGACTGCGGAGGTTCTTGTTGAGGGCAGAGATGAAGTCAATGACCGGATGCTGACCGGAAGGCTTTCCAACAACCTTCTGGTGCATTTCGAAGGCTGCGATAACCTTATCGGACAGTTTGTAAATGTACGTTTGGATCAGTGTAAAGGTTTCTATTACATAGGCACTGCGGTTTTATAAAATTGTGCCCAAATCCTTGACAGCTTTTACAAAAATCTGTATAATTTATTTCTGTGTGCAGAGGTTTTACCTTTGTATACAGAATTTTTTTAGGAGGTGTTCCGTCATGTTATATTTTATTGTCGGAGCCGTATCCTTTGTCATTGCTGCTGCTGTTTCAGGTTTTATCTGTTTTAGATGCGGGGTCGCAGACCAGGTTAAAAAGTACGAAAGTAAAGTAGGTACTGCGGAGGAGCGGTCCAGACAGATAATCGAAGAAGCATTAAAAACAGCAGAGCAAAAAAAGCGTGAAGCTCTCCTTGAAGCGAAAGAGGAGAATCTCAAAGCTAAAAACGAGCTTGAGAAGGAATACAAGGAAAGAAGAGCTGAGTGCCAGCGCGCTGAGAGACGCATAATGTCAAAGGAAGAGGCAATAGACAAAAAGGCGGAAACATTGGAGAAACGGGATCAGAGAATGGCTCAGAAGGAAGCCGAGCTCGATCGTATGCGTGCTGAGGTCGCAGCATCGCACGAAGAGCAGCTTAAAGAGCTTGAAAGGATTTCGGGTCTGACCTCCGAACAGGCCAAGGAATATCTGTTTAAGTCGGTGGAAGATGACGTTAAACATGAAACAGCCGTAATGATCAAGGATCTTGAAGCCCAGGCAAAGGATGAGGCCGATAAAAAGGCAAAAGACATTATCGTAACGGCAATCCAGCGTTGTGCTGCAGATCATGTGGCAGAATCCACCATATCGGTTGTACAGCTTCCCAATGACGAAATGAAGGGCAGGATCATAGGACGTGAAGGTCGTAACCTCCGTACCCTTGAAACAATGCCAGGTGTTGAACTTATCATAGACGATACACCTGAAGCAGTTGTTCTTTCGGGATTTGATCCCATTCGTCGTGAGGTTGCCCGTATAGCCCTTGAAAGATTGATTGCAGACGGGCGTATCCATCCCGCAAGGATCGAGGAGATGGTAGAAAAGGCCCAAAAGGAAGTTGAAACAATGATCAGGGAGGAAGGCGAGAATGCTGCTCTGGAGTGCGGTGTTCACGGACTTCATCCTGAACTCATCAAACGTCTCGGTAGAATGAAATTCCGTACAAGCTACGGTCAGAATGCTTTAAAGCATTCCATCGAAGTTGCCACCCTTTCCGGACTTCTGGCATCGGAAGTCGGCGTTGATGTTAAGACCGCAAAAAGAGCAGGTCTGCTTCACGACATCGGTAAATCCGTTGACCACGAGCAGGAAGGTACTCATGTACAGCTCGGTGCGGATCTTTGCAGAAAGTACAAGGAGAATGCCACCATCGTCAATGCGGTCGAAGCCCATCACGGCGATGTGGAGCCCCAGTCACTTGTTGCATGGATCGTGCAGGCGGCAGATACTATTTCCGCCGCAAGACCGGGTGCCAGAAGAGAAACCTTGGAGGCTTATACCCAGCGTCTCAGACAATTGGAAGATATTTCTAACAGTTTCAAAGGAGTTGACAAGTCATTTGCCATTCAGGCAGGCAGAGAAGTCCGTGTCATGGTTATCCCTGAACAGATCAACGATGACGAAATGGTTCTTCTTGCAAGAGATCTGTCAAAGAAGATTGAAGCTGAGCTTGAATATCCGGGTCAGATCAAGATCAATGTAATCCGCGAATCTCGTGCAATCGAGTACGCAAAATAGCAGAATTAAAATTAAGCAACGCTTTATGGGCGTTGCTTTTTTAATATTTAGGACAAAAGTTCACTTATAAATCGCAGAAGAATAAATATATATGTTTTTTGGCAAAAATGCTTGCAATTTAAATCAAAATAGTCTATATTAGGTCGAGTGTTTTATTGTATACAATAAAACAACTGATGCTTGGATTAGGAGAAATTAACCATGTCACTTGAATTATCTAAAAAAGCAATGGGTGTAAAACCTTCCTCAACGCTTGCCATTACGGCAAAGGCTAAGAAAATGAAGGCAGAAGGAAGGGATATTGTGGGCTTCGGAGCAGGAGAACCTGATTTTGCCACTCCCGAAAATATCTGTCTTGCCGCAAAAAAAGCCATTGATAACGGTTGCACCAAATACACACCCGCAGCCGGAACCGTAGAACTCAGACAGGCTATTTCAAATAAATTTAAAAGCTTTAACAGGCTGGATTATTCGGTTGATCAGATCGTAGTAAGCAACGGTGGAAAGCATTCCCTTACCAATATATTTGAAGCATTGTTAAATCCCGGAGATGAAGTGATCATTCCTTCGCCTTTCTGGCTCAGTTATCCCGAAATGGTCAAGCTCTGTGCAGGTGTTCCCGTTTTCGTCGAATGCCCCGCAAGTCAGGACTATAAGATCACAGCCTCGCAGCTTGAAAGGGCGGTAACGGACAAGACAAAGGCTCTTGTACTTAATTCTCCCAATAATCCTACGGGAATGATCTATACAAGAGAAGAACTTCAAGCTATTGCCGATGTGGCAGTAAAAAAGGATATATATGTAATTGCCGATGAAATGTATGAATATCTGGTCTATGACGGCAATGAATTTGTTTCCATCGCATCCTTAAATGATGAGATATATAAGAGGACCATTACATGCTCCGGTCTTTCCAAGAGCTATTCCATGACCGGCTGGAGAATAGGCTATGCGGGCGCTCCAAGGGAGATCGCCAAGCTCATGAGCTCCATTCAGAGTCATCAGGCTTCCAATCCCAATTCCATTGCTCAGGTCGCTGCCATCGAGGCGTTAAGCGGACCTCAGGAAGCTCCCGAAGTAATGAGAAAAGAGTTTGACTCCAGAAGAAAGTACATGTACGAAAGACTTTCTGCTATGCCCTATATCTCAGCGATAAAGCCCCAGGGAGCATTTTATGTTTTCATCGATTTCTCGAAGGTTTTTGACAAAGAATACAAGGGCGAAAGAATAGAAAACATCTCTAAGGTGGCACAGATCCTTATTGACGATTATCTTACTGCCGTAATTCCCTGCTCGGATTTCGGAACCCCCGGAAACATAAGGCTTTCCTATGCCATTTCCATGGAGGACATAAAGAAGGGGCTGGACAGGATCGAAGATTTTTTAAATACACTTAAGTAAAACACAAAATAGTTTGAAAAAGAGCCGCAAATGGTTTAAAATAAAAGCTGGCTCTTTTTTTTGTTTTAAGCATAAACTCTAAAAATCATAAGTTACGGGGAGATAAAGATATGATAGGAATAATCGGTACCGGAAATATGGGCAGCGCTCTCATAAACGGAGCTGTAAAGACTTTTGGAAAAGATGATACGGTTTTCTTCGATACATCGGAAGAAAGAAGGAAGTTGATCTCCTACGAATACGGGATCATGGCCTGCAAAAATAATACGGAGCTGGTCAAATTCAGCGATATCATCGTTCTGGCGGTCAAGCCTCAGGTTATATTTAATGTGCTTTCGGAGATCAAAGACGCTATGCTGAATACCGAAAAGACCGTTATATCCATTGCACCCGGGATCACCATAGGTAAGCTTAACGAGGTTCTCGGAAATAATGCTCAGATAGTCAGAGTAATGCCCAACACTCCCGCAATGGTGGGAGCAGGTATGGCTGCTGTTGCTTTCTCTGAGAATTTTACGGGAGACAGAGAGAACACCTTGAAGCTGTTTGAATCTGTGGGCAGAGCCGTGGAACTTCCCGAAAGCCTTATGGATGCGGCTGTGGTTGCCAACGGCAGTTCTCCCGCCTTCGTATTCATGTTTATTGAAGCTATGGCTGACGGGGCCGTAAAGTTCGGTATTCCCAGAAATAAAGCCTATGAAATGGTGGCTCAGACAGTCCTCGGAAGTGCGAAGCTCATGCTTGACACGGGAAAACATCCCGGAGAGCTTAAGGACGCGGTATGTTCTCCCGGAGGAACCACCATCTGCGGTACTGCAGCTTTGGAAGAGAACAACTTCAGAGGTTCTATCCTGAAGGCTTGCGAAGCGGTTTACGAAAAGACCACCGTTCTTGGTAAATAAATTTAAGGAAGTATATTAATATGGTTAAACCTGAATGTATTGAAAACAAAGAAGTGTTTAAGGGTAAGATCCTTACCTTTTACAAAAAGAAGATGAAGTTTGAAAACGGAAACACTTCTGACTGGGATTTTGTTCATCATAACGGAGCAGCTGCCGTGGTAGCAGTAGATGAAGACGGAAAGCTTTTTATGGTAAAGCAGTACAGACCGGGCTGTGACAGATTCACACTTGAGATCCCTGCAGGCTGTCTTAACCCCGGTGAAGACAGAAAGACAGCAGCCATGCGTGAGCTGGAAGAAGAAACCGGCTACAGATGTTCCGAAGCAGAGCTTTTAAACAAGTATTATCCTGCTTCAGCCTATAATGACGAATACATTGAGATCTACCTGGCAAGAGGACTTAAAAAGACCTCCCAGCATCTGGATCCGGATGAAGAAGTGGAAATATACAGGATGGAACTTGACGAGATAGTCGAGAAGATAATAAATTGCGAGATTTCGGACGGAAAGACAATAGCAGGAGTAATGACCTATTACGCTAAGCTTAACCGTAACAAATAGGATGATGAACGGCTTTATAAGAGAGATTACGAGGTGATCATATGAGAATGTACGACCTTATTACCAAAAAGAAACACGGTGAAGTACTTACCAAAGAAGAAATAGATTTTATCGTTCAGGGTTTTACAAAAGGAGAGATACCTGACTATCAGATGTCAGCCTTTTTAATGGCAGTTTATTTTAAGGGTATGGATATAAACGAGACCATTGATCTTACCCGGTCCATGATCGACAGCGGAGACAGACTGGATCTGTCAGGGATAAAAGGACTTAAAGCGGACAAACATTCTACAGGTGGCGTAGGAGATAAGACTACACTTATCGTAGGCCCCATGGTTGCCAGTCTCGGAGTACCTGTTGCAAAAATGAGCGGCAGAGGTCTGGGACATACCGGAGGTACCATAGACAAGCTGGAAAGCTTCAAGGGCTTCAGCGTTTCTCTTTCCGATGAAGAGTTCATCGAAAATGTAAACCGTATCGGCATTGCTGTTATCGGTCAGACTGCGGATCTTTGCCCTGCGGACAAGAAGATGTATGCCCTGAGAGATGTTACCGCAACCGTAGACAATAAATCACTTATTGCTTCAAGTATCATGAGCAAGAAGATCGCTGCCGGTTCGGACGTTATCGTTCTGGATGTTAAGGTTGGTAGCGGCGCCTTCATGAAGACACTGGAGGATGCAAAGGATCTGGCTGAGATCATGGTAAAGATAGGAACAGGCTGCGGAAGAAAGACCTATGCCGTTCTTTCGGATATGTCACAGCCTTTGGGAAGATGCGTAGGTAATTCCCTGGAGGCCTATGAAGCCATAGAGGCCCTTAAGGGCAACGGCCCGGCAGACCTTATGGATGCCTGCTATACTCTCGGTTCCTATATGCTTATTGGCGTAGGCAAAGCAAAAGACGTAAATGAAGCCAAGAATATGTTGGAGGAGACCATTAAGTCAGGTGCTGCCCTTGCAAAACTGGAAGAATTTGTTGCCGCCCAGGGCGGAGACACTTCCTGCATAGAAAATGTGGACAGATTCCAGAGGACGGAGTTTAAAGAGGACATCATTGCCACAGAAGACGGATATGTCAGCGAGATACTTACGGATGAGATAGGCATGACCAGCCTGCTTCTTGGGGGCGGCAGAGAGACCAAGGAATCCGTTATCGATCTTTCCGTAGGTCTTAAGATCAGAAAGAAGATCGGAGACTTTGTTTCCAAGGGAGAGTCTTTCGTTACTCTTTATGCAAATGATATTGAAAAGCTTAGAGCCGCTTCTGCAAGAGTACGCGGCGCCTATAAGTTTTCATCTCAGAAAACTGAGCCTTCAAAGCACGTTTTAGGCATAGTCACTGCCGACGGGGTAAAGCTGTTCTGATCCGGCTTTAAGCCTTTAAGGCAGAAGGATAAGGTATAAGCATAATACTTAAAGTATATTGGGGGTTATCGGATGGCTATTCAAAAGAAAAAACTTGGTGAGATCTTGATGGATGCGGGCTGTCTCACGGAAGAAAAGCTGAATGAGGCCTTAAGGCTTCAAAAGACCGACGGTGAACGTCTGGGCCGTGTACTTATCAATCACGGTTTTGTTACTGAACGTGAAATGTTAAATGCTTTGCATACACAGATGGGCTTTTCCATAGTCGATCCGGAAACCATAGAGATCCCGGATAAGGTCATACAGATGATCCCTTATCCTTTGGTAAAAAGATATAATGCCATTCCTGTAAAGCTTGAAAACGGTTATCTTACGGTGGTAATGGAAGATCCTCTTAACTTCGTGGCTATAGAAGATATCCATGTGGCCACCCAATGTGAGATCATCCCGGTTATTTCCAGTTACAGAAGCATCATAAATACTGCGGGAAGACTATACGGTAATCGTTCAGCGGATAAAGCTGTTCAGGATATAAAAAATGAATACGTAGAAACAGCCAGAACCGTAACTAACACAGAAGTGGATGCTGCGGTTGATAATGCGCCCATAGTCCGTCTCATAAATTCAGTCATAGACGTAGCCATTACCGACGGCGCCAGCGATATCCATATAGAGCCCTTGATAAGTTCTGTACGTATCCGCTACAGACTGGACGGTAAGCTTAAGATCATCCGTGATGTTCCCAAGGACGCCCAAAATGCCATTGTTACCAGAATTAAGATCCTGGCGGATATGGATATAGCGGAGAGAAGGCTTCCTCAGGACGGTCGTTTTGATTATAAGTTCAGGGATAATGTTTACAGCATCCGTGTATCCGTGCTTCCCACAACAAACGGAGAAAAGACTGTTCTTCGTATTCTGGACAAGTACAATTTCAGGATCAGAAAAGAATTTTTGGGCTTTACAAAAGAGAACTTTGATAAATTTGAAAAACTGATATCCATCCCCAACGGCCTTGTGCTGGTTACGGGACCTACAGGTACGGGTAAATCCACCACTCTTTATGCCATGCTTTCGGAGCTTAACAAGACCACCGAAAACATCATTACCATCGAAGACCCGGTGGAATACGTTATAGAAGGCATATCCCAGGTACAGGTAAATCCGAAGATCGGCCTGGACTTTGCGGAAGCTCTGAGGACCTTCTTAAGACAGGACCCGGATGTGATCATGGTAGGTGAGATCCGTGATCCGGAGACAGCAGACATAGCCATCCGTTCGGCTATCACCGGCCACCTGGTGCTTTCCACCATGCATACCAATGATGCTGTATCCGCAGTGGCAAGACTGATTGAAATGGGTATAGCGCCCTACATCCTGGCGGTGTCCCTCATGGGCGTCATTTCCCAGAGACTGGTGAGGAAGCTTTGCCCGGACTGTGCTCAGGAGTATGAGGTTCCGGATTACGAACTCAAATTCCTGGGGCTAAGAGGACCCAGGAAGTTTAAAAAAGCCTGCGGCTGCTCCAAGTGTAATGGTATTGGTTACAAGGGAAGGACTGCCGTTCATGAGATCCTTATTGTGGATTCCGAGATCAGGAACAAGATATCCAAGGGAGCCGACACGGCTGAGATCCAGGCCATAGCCACCAAAAACGGGATGACAAGTCTTAGGGATGAATGCATCAGGCTTCTGGAAGAAGGGCAGACCAGTTTTGAAGAGGTGAGCTACATCACCTGCGGCGTAGAAAGCTGACGGAGGCTTTGATGCGGTATCAGACTGCTGTAAGTAAAGGGAAGAACAATGAAATTCATAGATGAGGTTTTATACAAGGTAACGGAAATGGAAGGCGTTTCCGATGTGCATATCACCGTGGGAGTGCCCATAGTCTTAAGACAGCACGGAGAACTGGTGTATTTTGATGATAAAAAGCTTTTACCCGATGATACAAAAGAAATCGTTAAAAGCCTTATGTCAGATATACAATTTAAGGAATATGAGGAAAAGGGAGAACTGGATTTTTCCTATTCCGTTCCCGGAAGCCAGCGCTTCAGGGTGAATGCCTACCATCAAAGAAACACCTGTTGTGTGGCTTTAAGATGCATCTCGGCCACCGTGCCTCCCATGGAAACCCTGGGATTACCACCCATAGTATCAGAGCTTGCCAATAAAAAGTCCGGTCTGGTGCTGGTCACGGGACCTACAGGCTCAGGTAAATCCACCACCCTTGCAAGCATAGTGGATAAGATCAATAATACAAAAAAGAAGCACATCATTACTCTTGAAGATCCCATAGAGTATCTCTTCAGACACAACCTGTCCATAGTCAATCAAAGAGAGATAGGAAGCGACACCAGAAGCTTTGCCAATGCTCTTCGTGCCTGCCTCCGTCAGGACCCGGATGTTATCCTTGTGGGAGAGATGAGAGACTTTGAAACCATATCCATAGCTCTCACCGCAGCCGAAACGGGACACCTGGTGCTTTCCACCCTTCATACTATCGGAGCGGCTTCCACCATTGACCGTATCGTCGACATTTTCCCTCCCAATCAGCAGGCCCAGATCAAGGTACAATTGGCAGCCACTTTGCAGGCTGTTATCTCCCAGCAGCTTCTTAAACGCTGTGATAAGCCGGGAAGAGTTGTGGCCACTGAAGTACTTGTGGTTAATAATGCCATCAGGAACATGATCCGTGAGGGAAAGAATCATCTTATAAACAATTCCATTAAGACCGGAGCCATGAACGGAATGATGCTTATGGATGACAGTCTTATGAAGCTTTATAAGAACGGAATGATCACCCAGCAGCAGCTTTTGGAGTTCTGTGTTGATAAGAGCAATATAGCCATCTTTTAAATGAGATAAACCATGCCAAAATATACTTACAAAGGAAAAAACATATACGGAGATGTGACGGAAGGTGTTTACGAAGCCCCCAATGAACAAGGGGTTTTGGACATGCTTAAGAGCAGGAATTTTTATGTTCTGGAAGTAAAGCCTCTTATCGAAAGAAAGGATCTTCTGGATTTTGAAGCAAACAGAAAGATCCCCACCAAGGAGCTTATGAATTTCTGTAAGCAGTTTTCTGTAATCTTAAGAGCCGGCATTCCGGTACTTCATGCTCTTTCTATGGTGGAAAGCCAGACGGAGAGTAAAGCCATGAAAAATGTGATCACCGGCATAATGAAGGACATCCGTATGGGCTCAAGCCTCACCCAGGCCGTTAAAAACAGGGATGATAAGCTGCCTGTGCTCATGGTTTACATGATAGAAGCGGGAGAGGCATCCGGTACCCTGGACAGATCCCTGGACGCCCTTTATCTGCATTTTGAAAAGAGCTATAACACCCAGAATAAGGTGAAATCTGCTATGAGATATCCCGTTATAGTCATTCTTGTGGCTCTTGTGGTAACAGTGTTCCTGATGATAGTGGTGGTCCCCACCTTTATAGGGATATTTAAGGATAATGCCATGGATCTTCCTCTTCCCACCAAGATCCTTATCGGAGTATCCGACTTTTTTGTAAAATACGGAGTGATCACCTTACTTGCTTTGGTGGGACTCTTTTTGATCTTTAAGCTCTATTCCTATACACCGGCAGGTGCCCTGAATGTGGACCGGATAAAAATGAGACTGCCTGTGTTTTCTAAGATGACCAAAAGGAACATATCCGCAAGATTTGCCCGTACCATGTCCACCCTTCTTGCATCCGGCGTGGGCATCACAGAGAGCCTTGACATTACCTCCAGAGTCCTGGGAAACCGTTACGCCGAAGAACAGTTACAGGAGGTCAGGAGGCAGGTAATAGCGGGCAGAGGCATCTACGGCCCTCTTAAGGACACGGCCTGCTTCCCGGAAATGATGGAAAACATGATCATGATGGGAGAGGAAGCGGGAAACATCGAAGGCATGCTGGCAAATGCGGCAGGCATCTTTGAAGAAGAGATCGACACAAGCACTCAAAAAATGACAGACATGATCCAACCCTTCATCATCATCTTCCTGGGAGGTATGGTGGGCTTCATCATTTTGGCGGTTGCAATGCCTCTATTCTCTCTTTATTGATTTTTTTTAGAAAATAAATTGTTAATTTATAAATTATTCTTTACTTTATAACGATAAATATGTTATAAGATTATGGATCAGAGGGCTAATAATTTCAAACGCAAATAAAATTCATTTAAAAAGACGGAGGAAAAACTAAAATGAAAAAGTTTCTTAAGGAAAACCGTTCAGGTTTCACACTCATTGAATTGCTGGTAGTTATCGCTATTTTAGCAGTACTTGCAACACTTTATGTACCGAGAATTATTAATAGTACAGATGATGCTAAAAAGACTGTTGCTATCGCTAATGCAAGGACTTTGGCAAGTGAGATCACTATGTATAATGCAGATTCTAGTAATACTGCGAAGATTACTGGAACAGGTACTAAATCCAATGCTTTAAAAGCAGTTTATGATACGGGTTATACGTTAATTCAAGCTAGTGACATTAGGTCTAAAGGTTTGCTTGATGGTAGGGAATTTCCTGATGATGATTATGCAGTTTTAGTGCTGGATAGTAAGGGGAATTGTTTTGTTGTGCAACCTGATGGAACTAACATAGGAGTTACACCTACACCTGCAACCTGATATATAATGCCTTATTGATTTTTAGCCTCTTTAAAAAAGAGGCTTTTTTTTGCCGACTTTTTTATGCTTTTTATATTTGACTTTTGTATACATAAAAGCTAATATATACAATATATGGGGGTATAGGCATGAATTTCTTGACATCGGAATATGTTATATTTGGCCTTGTTTTTATCATTCTGATGGGTCTTTCCGTGGGCTCATTTCTTAATGTGTGCATATACAGGCTGCCGAGACATGAATCCTTGGTCTTTCCCGGGTCTCATTGTCCGAGTTGTATGAAAAATATTAAATGGTATGACAATATTCCGGTGCTGAGTTATATCCTTCTTAAAGGAAAATGCCGCCATTGCGGGAATAAGATCTCCGTGAGATACCCTTTGATAGAAATGCTTAATTGTATTTTATGGATGTTGATGTTCGTGTTTACCGAGAGCATTACGGATTGTATTTTTGGTTTGCTTTTCAGCTCTATCCTCATAGTGATCTCTGCCATAGATCTGGAAAGAATGGAGATCCCGGACGGGCTTAACGCGGCAGTTTTGGTGCTTGCTGTTATAAAGCTTGTTGTATCACTTATTATGGGAAATGAGTTTAAGGGCACCCTGGTAGATTTTGGGGTGGGAGCTCTTTCCGGAAGTGTTTTACTTTATCTTCTTTATCTTATCATCCTGAAGCTTACCAAAAAGGAAGGGTTGGGAGGAGGAGATGTGAAGCTGGCCTTTGCCTGCGGAGCCTTTCTGGGATGGAAGGAAGTGCTTTTCGGTATAGCTCTTTCCGCTTATATAGGCCTTTTGGGCATCCTCATCTATTCTTTGATAAAGAAAAAAATGATCAAAGGAAATTTCCCCTACGGTCCCTTTCTTTCTTTGGGATTTCTTATTTCTTATATGTTTTTTGACGATATATTAAAATGGTATATGGTCACATTTTTATAGCAGGTGATTTATCATTTGAAGGGAGAACTTTTAAAAAACAATAACAAAGGAATGAGTCTGGTTATCATGCTGATGCTGATAGCCGTGTTTTCTGTGTTTATTGTGGGCACTTATGCCATTTTGGACAGACATATAGTCCGTACCACCTATTCGGAGGATGAACAGGGGGCTTATTACGTTGCGGAAAGTGTTTTAAAGCTGTCCTCCACCCAGATAGACAGGATGGCCTATGATATTTCGAATGAATACAACGAACAGCAAAAGGTGCTGACCAAGGATCAGTTCATTACCGAGCTGGATGCGAGAGTGGCAAGCAATCAGGATATATTCTTGTCAGCAGTTCAGGATGAGTTCTCTGAATACAGCGTAAACCGTGTTTACGTCCTCCCCAATGAAACGGAATCCGAGACCTACACCCGTCTTTATGATATCACCGCCTTTATTTCAAATGAAAGAAAAGTGGACAACAAGAAGGTCACTGGCACCTACGGCGTTATCTATCTTACGGAGAGCAGCCAGTCTTCCTCTACCAGTGTGATGATAATAAATGAAAGTACACCCATGCTTACGGCACTGGAGGATGTTTCTGCCGACGCATCCTGTTCCCTTAACGGAAATGCCATTCTTAAAGGGACTTTCAGCTATCCGGGGCATTATGATCCGGCGGTGGATCCCGTACATTTTTTTAATAATGACAAGACCTATGAGGTGGACACTTCATCACTTGTGCGTAACAATGTAAAGATACCCACCATCCCTGATCCGCCTTATTCCGGTAATCCCAACAACATTTCATTTCCGGACGCAGTGGGCAACGCGCCTGTAAGCGGAGACATTTATTCCGCTAATTCGGGACAGACACTGGATCTTCCCTTCTGGGGACATCCGTATTATCCTGCGGAAAGATGGATAGAAAGAAAGGATTATGTGGTTCATGGTACGAAGTTTTATATAACCGGCAGAAGCTATACCATAAATGTGAACGCCGATGATTGTTATATTGTTGCCGACAGCCTGATCATGAACAACGATCTGATCATCAACACATACGGAGATAATTTCAGGATCAGATTGAACAATCAGATTCTGTGTCAAAGAAACGGCAGGATGATCGTGAACACCAACGGTCACGATGTTTTTATAGTAGCCAGCAACCTTAAGATGGAAGATGATGTTGAAAATATAACCATAGAGACCACCGGCACCGGAAATGTTTATCTTTTCTTTAACGGTTTTTTTCAGCCCGGGTTTAATGATAATAATTATCACAACCTGAATCTGAATGTTAAAAACGAATCCAACGTGAACATGGTGATACTGGGAGGTCACATATACGTAAACTGGGGAACCTATTCCAATATAACCTTTAATTGCGAAAAGCCCGCAGGCGTCACTGATGCGGGGATTGTAAACTTCTTTGTGGCACAGGATGAATTTGGTATAAAGGCCAGAGGAAGCATGACCTTTAATGCAGAGGAGGGAACTCATCTGAATATAATTGCCGATAAGCTGGTAATGAACGGAGACCTTAAGATAGAGGGAGAAGCATCGGTAAACATTTATGCAAGGCAGTCCTGTGATTTTAACGGCAACCCTGACGATTACAGCACTTATCCTTCCATGAAATATCTTTCCAACTATCCCTTTAATGACGAAGATATGACAGAGAACGAAAAAGCCCAAAAGATCGTGGACACCAAGCTCAACATTTATTATTACGGATCTTCGGCTCTTAAGATCTCCAATTATATGTGCTGTGCCAATTTCTATTCAGCGAAGGAGGCCAATATCATCATCAACAATTCCTCTTTTTACGGGAATATTTTTTCCTCCGCTCCGGCTCCAGAAGAAGGTGAGGATAGACACAGGATCGATTTCAACAATTCCTATATATCCTGCGGTGCCATCTATGCTCCCAGAATGAACATAAATATTTCCGGCGATGCTGCCTATCCCTATAAGAGAACTACGGATGAGGGGATCTTTTCTTCCTGTGTTTTCGCTGCGGCTACCGGATACAATATCAATTTCAGAGGCAGCTCCATGATCAAGAGCTCCGACATCATAAAGCAAAGTATGGAGCTGATCGTTGAAATGGAATTCACCCCCGGTGTTGTGGCTGTGGGAGACAGCTATTCGGGCTCACATTTTTCAAGAGGCTTTACCATAGAATGAGAAGAATTATTAAAAACAAAAAAGGCGAGAGTCTGGTGGAGATACTTATCTCTGTTGCTCTTTTGTCCCTTGTGGCCATTGTTTTTCTGAGAGCCATCACCAGCCTTGTGATCTTAAGCAGCAAGAACGATCAGCGGCTGGACGGCTCTTTTATGGCGGAACGACTGCTGGAATATATGAATCAGACAGAGGGGAAGACTATAAGCCAGTTTCGAAACACCATAAAAAACGATCCCTCTTTTTCCTGTACCGAGCTTTCTTCATCCAATCCCTACCGCTTTAAGATAGAGGATGATGATTATCCTGAGATTTATGCCACCATCCTGGTGGATTATAAAAAATATGCAGACAAAGGTAATCTCAGCTACGTAACCGTAAGGGTCTTCGCAACGTCTGACGACAGGGAGCTGTCCTTTATGGAAGATGTGATCTATTGGGCGTAAACATGAAGTTAAAAGATGAAAAAAAAGGCTTCACATTGTTGGAATTATTGATCGTCATAGGGTTATTGGCGGCTGTTGTTTTGACGATATATTCCTTGTATGAGTTCGGGACCAAGACTTTTATGCAGCAGACCAACGAGATCACCGTTGGCACCGAGCTGAGGGATGCCATGGATCTGATCCTTATGGAATGCAGAAAAGGACAGAGGTTTTCCAATGATGACAGGAGCATTACTACTAAGGATAATATCGTTACATTTGAACTTGATGATAAGCTGTTAAAGATGATAAAGACAGACAGGTCTACAGGAGAAAGGACCGAAACGGTGCTTTGCTACAGTGTTTCTTCTTTCAGATTTGATGTGGGAACAAAGAAGATAGACATAGCTATCTGTTCCGATGTGAAGGATTCCAAAGGAAACGAAATGCTGCTGGAAGCGACTCATTTTATCAGAGGCAGTAATTGATCTGCCCAAATGACCTAAAAGGAATGACAATGAAACAAGGCTCTTTTAAGAAAACTGAAAACAGTATCTTCAAAAAGCAGAAAAGTATAATCATCCTTCCCGGGAAACGTACCATGGGTATCGACATCGGCTCAAAGAACATTAAAATGGCCGTTGTGAAAGGGGACAGGATACTTGCTGCCGTTTCCGAACCCATAGCCAACGGCGTTGTTGTGGACGGAGCGATCGAAGCGCCGGATATCCTGATCAAAAGTCTTAAGCAGGCAAAAAAGCACATGAAGGGCGCCTGCAGCCACGGTACTCTCTGTCTTTCGGGGAAGGATCTGATAATGAGAGAGATCACTCTTCCGCAGATGAAGGAAGAACAGGTACTGGCAAACATCAAAAACGAGCTTTCCAATATCTATCTCCTGGCATCCGGAGATTATACCATAGATTACAGGATACTGGAAACTTTTAACAAAGAGATAACCGGAGAAAGGTCAATGATAGTATTGGTAGTTTCCGCTCCCAAGGCTTTGATCTCAGATTATATCAAGGTCTGTAAAAAAGCCGGTATTAAGCTGGACAGGATAGATGTGCTGCCCAATGCACATACCAAGCTTATCAGGAAGATAATAAATGATCAGGAAAGATCCGAGACTGTGGAGGTAAAGCTGGAAAAGGCCACAAGCAACAAAAAAACGGAAGACAGGCGGCGAAACAAAGCCTTTAAGGAAAACAGAAAAGACAAAAAAACAGAAGACAGCCGGAAGGATAAAGAACTCCGGGAGGATAAAAGGATAAAGAAAGCAAAAGAAGCTGCCAAGGCAAAGGAGGAAGCCGCACTTAGGCAGAAAGCAAAAGAGGAAGCAGAGAAAAAAGCTCGTAAAGCCGAAGAAAACAGAAGAAGACTGGAAAAAGAAAAGGCCAAGGCCAAGGCAAAACAGGCAGCCGAAAAAGCTGCCAGAGATGCTTTTGAAAGGCGGAAAAAGACTGAAGAAAAAGAGAAGGAAGAAGAGAAAAAAACAGAGGTTAAGGATATAGCCTGGTATTTCGGAAGGAAGCTTAACGATCTGGACGAAGGGCTTTATGAAGAAGAAAAGGATAAGACGGCAAGATTCGAAGTAATAAAGGAAGAGGTTGAAGAAACTAAGAAAAAAACAAAGGAAAGATCAGATCCGGGTAAGGAAACGGAGCCTTTTGACAGATTTTTCAACTCAAATCCCTTTAATGAATACAGCGAGATAACGGCAGAGTTTGATACCGGCCGTGAATATGCGGAGAAGGATAAGCCGGAAGAGTATGGGGAGATAAAGATCAAGGACCCCGTTCTGCTTGAGGATTATACGGTTTCTCTCGATAATAACATTTTTAACGAATATGCTGCGGAAAACGCCGAAGCTGACAGCAGTCATGCTTCGGAGCATTTTGGCGGACATGATTATATTTCGGATGATGAAGCCAGCAGTATTCTGGATAATCTTTTGAATGACACATTAAAAGCAAAAGAGATAAAGGCAGAGCCGGAGAAAGAAAAAAACATACTGGAGAATGTATGCATTATAGACATAGGCTTCACCATGTCCAATGTTACCTTTATCCGTAACGGTTCCTATTCCATGCACAAGAACATCCGTTACGGCGGAGAGTACATTAATGAAGCCATATCCGAAAAGATGTCCCTGGACATGAATTCGGCCGAGAATTACAAGATAGCGCAGAACAACAATAAGACCGGATCCTTATATGAGTATTACGACTCCATCATTTCGGAGCTGGATAATACCATGTATTATTACAAGACCAACAATAATCAGAACGGAGTGGACTGCATCGTTATAGCCGGCGGTTCCAGCCGCCTCGGAGGTATTAAGGAGTATTTCTCCCGGCAATTGGGAGTTCCGGTTTTTATGCTTTCCGAAATTGCCGCCTATAAGATAGCTCCCAAACTGATCAAACGTCAAAAGGGTAAGAGCATTCATTTTGAGGATTACCTGGGAGCCGTTTCCATTACGATAAAGGAGGAGTGGGTATAATGCTTTACAAAGATATTAACCTCATTCCTCAGAGGAAATCGGGGATAACGCCTGCAAGGGTTTTGATCGCCCTGCTGCTTCTTATTACTTTCGGAAGCTATTTCGGGACCTATTTCGTTTATGAACCCTTAAAGGAGAGGAACGAAAAGAGAAGAGAGCTGGACACACTTAATGCAAGGATCTCTTCCTACGGTGATATAGCGACCGAGTACTTTAAGGCAAAGGACGAATACAATGAATATGTTTTAAAAACAAGTGCGTTAAAAGGCGTATTAAAGAATGAATTTTCAACTACAGATGAGATCAGAGCTTTTGTTTTTAAATGTCCGAAGGGCGTTACCATAGACAGCTTCACCATCAGCGAAGGCTCCCTTTCCATCAGGGCCTTTGCGCTGAATTACGAACTTATCGGAGATTATTACGATGCCCTTAACAGTGTGAAGTATTTTGATAATATAAAATATTCCACCATAGCTCTTTCAAGCAGGGACCATTATGTTACCGTCAAAGATGATGAGGGTAATGAGATCGATATAAATGAACCCATAGAAGGTTACAGCTTCTCATTTTCCATTACTGTAACAGGCAAAAAAGAATGAAAAAGATCACTTCAAGAGAAAAGTTCATAATGATACTGGCTGTACTGCTGATAGCAGTGCTTCTTTTCGAGCATCTTTTTCTTAGCCCCCTTAAGGAAGAGACTGTGACCCTTAAGGAGGATATCCAAAAAAGGGAAGAGATCCTTATGGATCTCGCAGGACAGCAAATGGGCTATGATTCCATCACCAAGGATCTGAACCGTTCCATTGAGGAATATAAAAAAACCATAGGTCAATTTCCTGCCAAATGGGATGATTCCATGATGTTAAAATACATAGAGGATATCATAGGAGACAGGGTCGTCAAGGAAAGTCTCACCTTTAACGGTCTTACAAAGAAGGACAATTATTATGTGGGTACCTACAGTGTGAATGTGAAGGGACACTTCGATGACTTTATGGAATTATTGTTTTCTTTTTCAAATGCCAAATATTTTAATACCATTTCAGCCGTTAATGTTCCCAAATACAGCTATGAAAACGAAGAAGTAACCGCTTCCTTTACAATTAATTTCTATGTGCTTTCGGAATGATCATGAAAATTTATTATCTTTTAACCATAATACCGGCCCTGTTGATGGTTTATACAGCCTATGAGATCTTTGAATTCAGATTCAGGAAATACGTGCATTATAAACTGGATCTGGGATTGGGGATCAGGGCTTGTTTGATCACCGATCTTCATAACAAAAGCTTTACCAAAAGAGACCTTAGGCTCCTGGCAGCAGAAAAACCGGATTGTTTTTTTATGGCAGGAGATCTGTTAATATCCAAGGAAAAAGACTATAAAAGAGGGCTGGAGGCTGTGAGGCAGTTATGCGCCCTGGCTCCCGTCTATTTTTCTCTCGGTAATCATGAGCTTAAATACAGGAAGTATTATAGTGATCAATGGGAAGCGTTTATAAAAGCTCTTCCCGGTAATTGCTATGTATTGGATAACAGCCACAGAAAGCTTGGAGAAGGGGCTGAGATCTTCGGCATTTCATTAAGACTTGAGCATTATAAAAAGGGAAAGCTTTATGATATGTCAAAAGAGGATACGGATGTTTTTAAGGACATTCCGGCGG
Organism: Lachnospiraceae bacterium; assembly: GCA_017444675.1. Lineage (GTDB taxonomy): Bacteria > Bacillota > Clostridia > Lachnospirales > Lachnospiraceae > RGIG3528. The sequence continues at coordinate 1,427 of JAFSWD010000171.1, read as the reverse complement.
GGAAGAAAAAGATACTCCTGGCTCATGATCCGGACTTTTACGAGTATTATGACAGAGTGCTGGATGCGGACCTGATAGTTTCCGGACATTTACACGGAGGCTTTGTGAGACTCCCCTTTATAGGCGGTCTTGTGTTTTCCCGGTACGGAGTAAAGCACAGGGTCAAGGGGATATATGCAGGAAAGCACCTGGTGTCTTCCGGAGCGGGAGAACATTTGATGCCCCTGCGTGTGTTTAACAGATGTGAAATAGATATAATAGATCTTTAGAACGGGCTTTTCTTTTTATGCAACTTTATTTGCCGGACTTCTTCTTTTTTGGCTTTTTTTGTGATATAATAGTTCAGTTAAAAAATCTTTAAAAATCTTTTAAAAGAGGCTCCTATGTCAATCCCGATAAAACTTGATGCTTTTGAAGGCCCCTTGGACCTTTTGCTGCATTTGATAGATATTAATAAGATAAATATATATGATATTCCCATTGCTTTGATCACAGATCAGTATCTTGAAGCCATTAAGGGGATAGAAGATAAGAGCCTGGATTCCATGAGCGAATTCCTTTTGATGGCCAGCACACTGCTGCGGATCAAATCCAAGATGCTGCTTCCCGCAGAAGTGGATGAGGAGACGGGAGAAGAGATCGACCCCAGAGCAGAACTGGTGGAACGACTCCTGGAATACAAGATGTACAAGTACACCTCATTGGAACTTAAGGACATGGCGGTTGATGCGGATAAGGTGTTCTTTAAGAAGAGCAACCTTCCTCCGGAGATCCTGAATTATCACGAGCCTGTGCCGGTGAGCGAGCTTTTGAGCGATATTACCCTGCAAAAGCTGAATGATATCTTCGACAGCGTTATGAAACGCCGGGAAGACAAGATAGATCCGGTCAGATCCAAATTCGGAAAGATAGAAAAGGAAGAGGTGAGTCTGTCCAAAAAAATGTATTCGGTTCAGGAATACGGCCTCAAAAACAGACATTTTTCCTTTAAGACCCTGCTTGAAGGCGGGAAAGATAAAATGGATGTCATAGTTACCTTCCTTTGCGTGCTGGAACTCATGAAAATGGGCAGGATGAATGTGGTACAAAAAGATATATTTGATGATATAGAGATCGAGTACACAGCCAATGACATCGTTGATTTTGATGAGAACAACGGTTTCGGGCTGTAAAAGGGGAAAACATGGAGATCAAAGAACTTGAAGCAAAAATAGAAGCCATACTTTTCACCATGGGTGAAGCGGTGGAAGCGGATCGTATAGCCATCGCTCTTGAACAGGATGTGTCAGTGATCAGGAACATCCTAAGGAATATGATGATAGAGTACAAGGAAAGCAGCAGGGGCGTACAGATCATCGAACTTAACGATTCCTTTCAGATGTGCACCAAGCCTGACATGTACGAATATATCATCCGGGTGGCTCATG
>JAFSWD010000170.1 GCA_017444675.1 Lachnospiraceae bacterium | reverse complement strand
GTAGATGACAGCACCTTCCGTGACCTTATCCGCGTTAAGTGCAATATGGTCATAGGCCCTTAGTCCGGAGGTCGAATTTCTTTTTGCCAGTACATAGTCGGTTCCGGATTCCAGACGTTCCACCCGTTTAAAAACAGCATATCCGTTATTGATGTTGTAGGCGCCTTCCAGCTTAACCGCAAACAGGTACAGCATGGAGCTTTCGGTCTTATCCGGTTTAACGATATATTCTCCGGAGGAGATCAGATCTCCGCTGATGTAATAAAAGCCTTCATCCTTCCAAAAGATCTCTGTTTCAAAAAAACCATAGGTTTTCGCGCCGGTTTTTTCATCGGTCCTTTCCAGGGTAAGACCGATCTTTTCCTTATCATTCTGATTTACCTTATAATTCGTGAAATAAGAAGAAGGTATACGGTAAAAATCTTTATAAGCAAGTGAAGAAACCGGAATCTTCAACCCGGAATTCTCTTCCGTATCAAACGAAATATCAACAAATCTCTCGGTAGTATAGTTAGAGAGATATTTATCCAATTTAATTATGGCATAATACTTGGTGCCGCATTTTGAAAAACTGACGGGTGCAGTGAGCTTCTGTCCATCATTGATGGTAAAGGTGACTTTTTCTTTGCCTGATAGTTTTGAAAAGATATCATCGTTCAATTCCACGATGATATTCCAGTCATCCGAAGTTATGAGTTTATAAACTATAGTTCCCGCTTCGGCCATATCCGTGGAATAAGCATATTGGGAAGCATATTTTTCCTCGAACATGGAAGTATTGAAATTATTCACATTTACATTGGAATATCCGTCAAGGTAATAGGAAATAATGCCGGAGGAATCGGAATTTACTATATTAAACCCGGTATTAAGCCCCGTAACTTTTATGATATCGTTCAATCGGGTCATTACCTTTTTGTCCATTGTACGGCGGTAATACTGAAGGATCTCGTCTTTTGCCGTATTAAACTCATCAAAATCCGAAGCTTTTATGTAGGTCTTATTGATGAAAGCCTTTAGATCCGAAATTTCCCGAGAAGTAAGTTTAATGCCTGATTTTTCGGTACTGAGTCTTTCATAGACCGAGCCGTCGGAACCGATGGAATAAACACTTTCGTTTTTGGAGATCTTATCTCCCTCTTTAAAATAATAATTGATATATCCGCTTTTAGATGTGGTGTACAGCTTTTCTTCACGGACTATCAACCCTTTGAACACATCTTTAGAATATAGCCTGCCCACGGGTACTTCATAAATGGAGATCTCTGTTTTGGCCAAAGGCACATAAACATTAATAGTCAGATAAATAAGGACAAACAAAAAAATAACCAGTCCAATATTGACCTCTTTACGCTGTTTAATTTTTGTGGGCTTCGTACCTGACAATTTTTAAACCTCCGGCGTCAAGTCTGATCAGAGACCTGAAAACATAATAAGCACAAGGCAGTTTCCCGCCTTGTGCATTTATTATCAGTACAGACTCTTATAAAGCAACAACAACGTTCTGTCTTACTTTTTCGCTTAATCCATCGGCATTGGATGAAACACTGAGGATGAAATCAACCTTAAATGCGCTCGAAAGGACTTCAAGCTTATCGATCAAACCTTCCATATCTTTGGCTTCGATACATGCAATAGTTAAAAAGCTGTCCAGATAGATGCTGGAAATGTCATAATTCTGTGAAATGATACCACTGATAAAGCCGACGAATTCATCAGCGTTATTGATGAAATAATTCTTAGCATTGATCAAACGGATCTTGTTGTTAAGCTCATACATATGCTTCGAATTTTTATCGATGTAGATAATGCTTCCCTTAGAGTGCAACACGTCGGCGTTGGCTCTGTCAAGAATAATTTTGGTTTTACCCTTTCCCTTTTCACCTGCAATAATCTGTATCATAATTTCATCCTCCTGAAATGATATTTATAATGAATGAGAAATTCATTATCAAAGTTAGTGGTCGCAACGTATAGGGCATATCGTCATGAGCTGTAATCATACATAAGCAAATTATTTGACTTAATGTCTTAACACCCCTTACCTTTGAAAAAATCGTAAAGATTAATGCTTTTGTTTATTACCTAACCCCGTTATAAGGTTATGTAAGCGAAGCTTACATAACCACACGGATGATGAGCGATCGTCAAGCTTGCTTGTAAGAGCGCTTATTATCCGTGTGCACATGAAATTTATTTCATGTGCCTTATAACGTTCACAGCTAACATCTTAGTTAAAACTTAATTCTTATACAATTCTCTCCAGTCAAGGTCTCCCCTGTCCAAGGCCTTTACCAGCAGCTCTGCGGTTGCTATGTTCGTTGCAAAAGGAATATTATGAGTGTCACAGAGACTGATGATATCAAATACGTTAGGCTCATGTGACTTTGGATTTAAAGGGTCTCTCAGATAGATTATCATATCCATATCATTGCTCTCTATTTGAGCTCCCATCTGTTGCTGTCCTCCGAGATGCCCCGCGAGATACTTATGAACGGTTAACCCTGTGCCATCCTCTATCATTCTTCCGGTGGTTCCTGTAGCAAAAAGAGAATGTTTCGACAATATCCCCTTATATGCTATGCAGAAACTCTGCAGAAGCTTCTTTTTGGCATCATGTGCAATTAAGCCTATGTTCATCTGATCAATTCCTCGCTTTCCTTTTTAAGGGCAACATCATGATTGATTGCTATGTTCTGTACTATCCCAAGCATAATGTAACTGCTGAGTGCAGAACTTAATCCGTTGCTTACAAACGGCAACGGAATTCCCGTATTCGGAAGAAGCAATGTAACAACGCCGATGTTAACAAACATCTGAGATGTGAAAACACAGGCGCAACCCACTCCAATCAATTTTCCGAGCAAGTCGGACGCGTTATACGCGATCTTTAAGATATTCAGCGCCATCAAGAAGAATAAAATGATGACGAGTGTTGCTCCAAGAAACCCGAACTCCTCGCATATCCCTGTGAAAATAAAATCACTTTCACGAACCGGTACATACACCGTTCCTCTGGTACCTGTATCATTGTTCAACTGCTTTCCCAAAAGTCCGCCGGAACCAATAGCCGAAACGGAATTAAGCTGTTGGTACATGGTGTCCGGATAATCCTCCGGATGAAGATAAGCAAGTATTCTGGTTTGTTGATTTTCTGTTATGAATAAGGGATCCGGCTGCTGAACGTACCAAAAAGTAAATATGAGAAGAGGTACGGTTACTACGATCAATGCCGCTATCGCCTTTATATTGTATCCCGAAGCAAAAAGCATGATCACAAACAATAATGCAAAGACTATGCTTGTTGACAGATCGGGTTCTATCAATATGAGCAGCCATTGAAGACCAAAGACCGCTCCTACTATAAGTATTACATAAATTTTTTTTAACTTCGGTTCCAATATCTGATAGATCTTGGCCATCACAATGATCATAATGACCTTAGAAAGTTCCGAAGGCTGAAAAGAAAAGATCTCTTTGAACCCCAGCCATCTCCTGGCACCGTATATGGTAACGCCGAATCGTGTAAATTTAACGGCGGCAAGAAGCAAAAGGTTCAAAAGATACATGGGGACATACAGTCCGGCCAGAAATCTGTAATCAAAAACCGATACAAACATGGCCAGAAACATGCCGCCTGCAACACCGATCAGCTGCTTAAGATATAGCTTTTCGGATACTCCGGGCATTACAAATAATGTATATGCACCAATGATTCCTAAGGAAGCTGCAAAGACCATTAAAGCTATATTGTATTCCCTCAGGTTATAACACAGGATCTTGTCCCGTAATTTTTTAATCAGATTCAGCATTTGATCAGATCCGTTTTACTTTTCTTTCCTTTATGGGGATATTAGCCTGTAATGCAGGACCATTGCTGCCTGCAAGCTTTCCGTCCGGTGAGATCTTGATATCAAAATTCTCGATATCAACATCAACATACTTTGACAAAACGGAAATAATATCTGTTTTGATCTGCTCTATTGTTTCGGGCGGAAGTCCTTGATGCTCCGAATAGAGAACAAGCTTCAATCTGCTTTTCGCATCCAGCCCGGATCTTTTTTGTTTGTTTTTTTTGCTGAAAAAGCCCATTTTTGTCCCTCCCGTTATTGCTTTTTACCGAATAATTTGGAGAAGAATCCGCTTTTCTTGTTAAGATCCAGGAAAGGGACCTCTTCACCGGTAACTCTGTGACAGATGTTCATGAACGCTTTACCTGCCAATGATTCGGAACCAACAAGAGGGATACCTGTATTTGTAGCCACAACGATATTTTCATCATCGGGAACAATACCGATCAGATTGATGGAAAGTACTTCAAGAACGTCTTCTGCAGACATCATTTCTCCGCGCTTGACCATATCCATGCGAAGTCTGTTAACAATAAGGTCATAACGTTTAACCTCATTGGCATCAAGAAGACCGATGATCCTGTCTGCATCTCTGACAGCAGATACTTCAGGCGTGGTAACGATCAAAGCTCTGTCAGCACCGGCAATGGCATTTCTGAAACCTTGTTCAATACCTGCAGGGCAGTCCAGAATGACGTAATCAAATTCCTTTTTAAGAGTGTCGGTCAAGGTCTTCATCTGTTCAGGAGATACAGAAGTCTTGTCTCTTGTCTGAGCGCAGGGAAGGAGATAAAAATTGGAATATCCCTTTACCTTGATAAATGCCTGATTGATCTTACACTTTTGCTCTATAACATCAACGAGATTGTATACTATCCTGTTTTCGAGACCCATAACAACGTCGAGATTTCTGAGGCCGATATCCATATCGATCAGTACTACTTTTTTGTCGAGTTTAGCCAATCCGGTACCGACATTGGCAGTGGTCGTGGTCTTACCAACGCCGCCCTTTCCGGATGTTACTACAATAACCTCTCCCATGTTTTAAAATCCTCCGAGTTTAAAGTATTATATCGTTAAGAACCGATCTGGATGCGAGCTCGATGGCAATGGCATTATCTTTTACCAATGCGATCTTCGGTTCATGCTCTTCTTTTTTTTCTTTTTTCTTGACAACGGAATCGGAAGCTCTGCCTATCTTATCCGCTATCCTGATCTGGATGGGATCCATATTAAGAGCGAATACAAAGGCGTTTTCGTTACCGTTGATGCCTGCATAGGCTTTTCCTTTGAGACTGCCCAGGATGATGATGCTCCCTTCGGAGTAGATCTCACTGCCGGCATTTATATCCCCCAGTATTACAAGGCTGCTTTTTTCATTGATCACCATGCCGCTTCTTAAATAACCTTTATAAAACCGGGCGATCTTTGGAATATCCTCCCGTGAGTAATAAATGAAATCCTCATCTTCCGGGGGCTCCGAAACGGATGTTTCCGCATTGACCTCTTCCGAGGGAACTACTTCGAACTCTTCAAGGATCGTATCCTCAGTTTCGGCTGCGACAGTTTCCTCAACAGGTTCAATTTCTATCTCTTCAGGTTCATTATATTTCTGAACAGCCCTTCTGAATCTCTCTTCCGTATCGGAATTAAAATCCATAATACATAAAATATCCAGAGAACAACTGTTCCGGATGATACCTATCAATTCTTCTCTTTCTTCGTCGTTCAGCGGTCTGCCCTCAAAACCAATGGCGATTTTTTCTTTACCGAACATTTTTGATGCGTGTTTAAAGTATTCGGCAGTTTCAGTCTTTATATCATCAAACGACGCATCGGAGGCAATGTTAACGGAAAGTCCGTATCTGTTGCCCTTTAATGAAATTATACCGCTCATTTAACCTCCTGTCAGTCTCCGATAAATTCTATTTCACCAAGATTTGTATTATCTATTATATGATAATAGTCTTTGTAAATATCACTGACAAGAATTGCCGAATTGGTTCCGGAATATCCGTTGGTAATTACGGCAACTACACTTGTTTCCGGATCTTTCTCAGGTGCAAAACTTATAGCGAGTGCGTGAGCTGCATTGGTTGCCGATACTTCGGCAGTACCTGTTTTCGCCGCCACGGTATAGGGAACCTTTGCAAAGGCTTTCTTCAAAGTGCTTGAAGAGGAAACCACCATTTCCATTCCGGAATGTATGGACATCCAGTCATCATCCGATAATCCGTTGATAACCCCGGATATAACGGGAGTACTCTCATATAAGATATGGCCGTCCTTGTCGGTTATCTTTGATATCACGGTCAGATCGTAAACCTTACCCCGAGTGGCAATGGCTGTAGCATACTTTGACATCTGTGTGGCCGTAAATCTGTGTCCGTAACCTATGGACGAACGAACTGCATCCGAAGTAGAAAAAACAGGCTCCGCTTCACTTATTTCAATGCCGGAATTTTTATTAAGTCCAAACAATGTGCCGGTTTCCGTGAGCAATGAAATACCTAGGGAATCGGAGTACTCTTCACTGTTTTTCGTCGCGAGTCTGTAACCCACCTCATAAAAGAAATAGTTACAGGAATTCTTAATGGCATAGGCCAGAGTCTGTTCTCCGTGCCCGTGAATGTACCAGCAGGCAGGACTCGGATCGATCTTGGTAAATATTACTTCATCGCGAATTTTTTCCGTGGATGTAAGAACTCCGTTTAAGATACCGGAAACCGCAACAAGCGGTTTAATGGTGGAACCTGTGGGAATCCTCATTTGAGTCGCACGGTTATAAAGAGGATTGGATCCGTCTTCCAATAATTTTGAATAGTACTTCCAGTCGATCTTATTGGCCAGCTTATTGTTGTCATAACCCGGATATGTGACCATGGCTATGACCGCTCCCGTCTTACAATCCGTTTGGACCGCAGAACCGTTATAGGGTTCTATGGCAAGCATGGCCGGAGTGATCTGCAAAGCTGTCAGTTTATCTTTAAAAAAATTGAAAGGTTTGATCTTCGAATCTTTTAATTTTATATAATCCTCTTCGGTATATTCTATCCCAATTTGATCAAATAATAAAAGACAAATTTCTGTTCCTGTCAAATTATATGAAAAAATCAGATCCCTGAATATCATAAGATCGATGGCTTCATTGTCCGAAATGTCATCAAACATAGTATTCATAAGGAGTTCGTGGATCTCTCCGGTGGTATAGTAACTTCCCTCTATCCCCAAAATTTTAAGGTCTACCCACTCATTATTTATGCAATGAACAATGTAATCGGACAAACTCATCTCATTATCCGTATATTTTTTGTATTCCGGATCGTGATTTCCGGTTTTTGAGGCATATAGATACCCCTTTTCTCTCATTTCTTTAAAGAAATATTCCAGATATTTATGGGCTTCCTCCTGAAGGTCCGATAAAGGCGCGGAATTTCCGAACTGCATATATTCCCTCAACTCCTTAAGCATATCCGACTTATAGGAAGAGAACTTTTTATATATGCTTTCTTCATTATCCGACAGATCTTCCAGTTTTAGCTTATCAATATCAAAAACATGGTTATCGAATAAAGCATAATAGCATTCGTAAATAGGTATATTGATATCGTCGGAACTGGTGCCCTTGGTACCGTAATCCATTGAGTTTACAAGGTTTGCTGCCAGGACAGAAGCTATATTTTCTTCCAGCAGTCCGTAATAGTCTTTTTGAAGCTCCGCATCCAGGGACAGATAAATATTATTTCCGGGAACAGGCTTGGAAATGATCTCCGTTTCTATTATCCTTCCGGATCTGTTCAAAGTAACTTTTTCCACACCTTTGGTACCGGAAAGCTCTTTCTCAAAGGATGCTTCTATGCCTGTTTTCCCGACGTAATCCGTAGACGTGTAGTCGGCCTTTTCGGCTCCAAGGTTAAGTGTCTCCAGCTCTTCTTCGGTGATCAGCCCCGTATAGCCTATGATATGAGCGAAACATTCGCTGTAGTAATAGACTCTTTTGGTCTGCTGCTCCACGGAGACTCCGGGAAGCTCTCCCGAGGCTTCCAGAAGCGCGGCAATGGTAACATCGTCAATGTTGGTAGCCACAGTGTACCTGGCGGAATTGTCCGGATTTGTAAAATAGGCATATCTTATCGCGGCCACATCCAGCTTTTGATCAAGGTTCAGATCATCGGATATCTGAAACATGGCGGAAGTTTTATCACCGTGGCAAAGAAAGTCGAAAACCTCTTCGGCGGTGGCATTTCTTTGTTTGTCCGAAAGGTTGTTGACGGAACGGAGTCCATAGGCGTTTTTCTTAAATCTGAGTTCTGAATTTCCGCTGACGGTAAAATAAAGCTCATTCCTTTCATCCGCAGCAATACCGAATTCAAATTCAGGCTCAATGTCATGTTCTCTTAATATTGTACAGAGCTTTAAGATCATCTCATTTTTTTCTTTATTTCCGCTTAAAGATGCGGATTGCTCAAGAAAAACAGAATAGGAAAGTTCGTTTCCTGCCAGGAGTTTACCGTTACGATCATAGATCATGCCTCTTGTGGCAGGGATATACCTCATTTTTACGGTATAATACTCTTCGTTTCTTTTTATTGTCTTTCCGCCCACTATCTGTAGATCGTACAATCTGAAGATCAATACCCCCGAAAGAAAAGCAAAAGAAAGAGCCACGTAAAACAATCTGGATGTAAAGACAGATTTTATTCTGTTTAAGAAGTTATCATCATTCATTCGAGAAGCCTTCCAAATCCATCAGCTTTTTCTGTACAAACAAGAACAGGGGATATAGTAAAACAGCAACAACCAGTGTATAAAAGGCTCTGGGAAGGATCATGTTTAGCATGTAAGAGCCCAGTGATGTCTTTCCCAGGAGAAAGAAGCCGAAAATATAATAGGCAAGGGAATAGAACAATTCCCCCGTAAAGATGGCAATTGCCGGCACTATAAGGCTGTGAGGATCAAACATCCTGTTAAATCTGCCCGCGATATATGCGATGAACATATAGATTATGGAACAGGTTCCGATGGTTTCGGAAAACATAAGATCCAAAAGAAGACCTGAAAAGAAGCCTGCGGCAATGGCCTGATTCTGCCCTTTGGTAAGGGATAGGACGATGATAAGGATCAAAAAACAATCCGGAACCACTCCGAACACGCGAAAATTTGCAAACACAGATGTTTGCAATAAATAACATAATATGATCTCAATCAGATAAACCAAATAACGGATCATGGCATTTACCTTAAAGTGTCCTCTTCTTTTTCTTTAAGTACAGTGATCACCAGAACATTGTCCAGCTTTTGAAAATCCACGGCAGGAACCAATAAAGCTTCCTTTGTCATGTTACTTGAATCGATCTCAAGGTTTTTAATGTAGCCTATAAGAATACCCGAGAGATACTTATCGCTGATACGTGAAGTAAGAACCTCTTCGTTTTCCATTGCATTACATTCCTTGGGAAGCATGTTGATCTCAATGGTTCCGTTGCTTCGGAGCATTGCCATGTTGCCGTTTACTATACAATTGTCACCGGATGAGGCGATCATGGCGGAAACATTGGAATTATCGTCGATTATGGACTTTACCAATGAGGTATTCTTTCTCACATCCGTAACTATTCCCACCAGACCGTTTCCTGCTATCACGTTCATGTTAACGCAGATACCGTCATCGGAACCCTTATCTATGGTGAAGATATCATACCAGCCGTTACTTTCTCTTGCTATAATCCTTGCAGCGGTCTTAGGCAGATCCGGATATTCCGTATCCAGTTCATAAAGACGTCTCAAGGAATCCAACTCATATTGATCGTTACCCGCAAGTCGTGCTCTGACCGAAAGATCTTCCACCAGTTTTTTTAATTCCTCGTTTTCTGTCTTCAGTTCTTCCATAGTCTCACGCTTTTTTATCCTGCCGGATATGGCACTTCCCACATGGTTTATGCCTGACTGCATGGGGCTTAAAACAATATCCGCCAGATTTTTTACAGGCCTTACGGTATCCGGGAATCTGTAGGACACAAACATTATTACAAGGCAAATAAAGCTTAATACGAAAAGTATATGCTTCGGGAGAAGAACTATTCTTTTTTCTTCCTTTTCACGTCTGCGTCTTTTGGCAGACTTCTTTCGTTTGTGGATCTCAAGTTTCATATTTAAGCCTTATCCTGTGATCTTAAAGAAAAACTATTTCAGTTTTATAAGTCCCGCATTAACCATTTCCTGGAATGACATCATGATACCGAACTTTGCATGGTACCAAGTAAGTCCGCCCTGAAAATATACGGCATAGGGCGGATAAAGAGGTCCGTCGGCCGACAGCTCGATGGATGAGCCCTGGATAAAAGCACCTGCCGCCATGATAACGTCCGAATGATAACCGGGCATAGGCCAGGGTTCGGGAGTTACATAGCTGTCCACGGGAGCTGCCTCCTGAATTCCCTTGCAAAATGCATTCATTCCTTCGGGAGATCCCAGTTTAACAGCCTGAATGATGTCAAATCTTTCCTCTGTGGCATTGGGAACGCACTCAAAGCCGAATCTTTCATACAGATTTGCGGCAAAAATTGCACCTTTTAAAGCTCCTGCAGTAACAACAGGAGCAAGGAACAGTCCCTGAAAGAAGGAACGATTGAGTCCCAGAGTCGCCCCCACTTCTTTTCCAAGTCCGGGAGCTGTGAGTCTGTAAGCGCAGTTCTCGATAAGATCCGATCTTCCCACGATATAGCCGCCTATGGGAGCCAGTCCGCCTCCGGGATTTTTGATAAGTGAACCGACACAAAGGTCCGCACCCAGATCGGTGGGCTCAATGATCTCCACAAATTCACCGTAACAATTGTCCACCATGCAGATGACTTCCGGTTTAACGGACTTTATAAAGCTTACAAGTTCACCTATCCTCTCCACTGAAAGGGTTTTTCTGGGCTCATAGCCTTTGGAACGTTGAATGGTGACCAGTTTTGTCTTTTCATTGATCGCGTTTTTAATACCTTCAAAGTCAAACCCGCCGTCGGGAAGAAGATCCACCTGGGAGTAAGTCACCCCGTATTCTGCAAGACTTCCCTTCTGAGGCCTGATGCCTATAACGCCTTCCAGCGTGTCATATGGCTTTCCAACAGGGGAAAGGATCTCATCTCCCGGCCTTACATTGGCAGAAAGAGCTATGGTAAGAGCGTGGGTACCGCAGGTAAGAGTGGGACGTACAAGAGCATCCTCTGCATGGAATATATCTGCATATACTTTCTCGAGGGTTTCTCTGCCCGCATCATCATAGCCGTATCCGGTAGAAGCTTCAAAATGCTCTGCGGCAAGTTTATTCTTCCGCATTGCATTTATTACCTTTAATTGGTTGATCTCTGCGATCTCATCGATCTTATCAAATCTTTCTTTAAGTCCAGAAAGCACGTCATCGGAAAGCTTTACAACCTCCTTTGAAATACCCGATTCTTCGTAAATCTTTTCCTTCATCTTAGCTCCATTCATTTATATCATGTTTATCATATCACTTAATATTTCTTCATCCGACATCCTGCTCTTGTCAAACCAGATAACATCCGGTTCTCTTTTAAGCCAGGTGATCTGCCTTTTCGCAAAATGTCTGGTATCTCTTTTTAATATATATATTGCTTCATCCAGGCTGATCTCGCCCTCGATAAAAGCAGCAATCTCCTTGTACCCCAGGCCCTGCATGGAAACATTGGTTCTTGGCACCCCGTTTTTCAGAAGTGTCCTGACCTCCTCTACCAGTCCCATATCCAGCATCAGATCCACCCGCTTTTCAATATTATCATATATACGGCTTCTTTCATTGGTAAGGGCAAAATAATGGTATTCATAGGGGGATTTTTTGGCCCGTTGTTCCTTGTTGTGTTCAGATATCTTTCCCTTGCTCTTTTCATAGAATTCCAGGGCACGGATGACCCTTTTCACATTATTGGGATGGATGCTTTCGGCAGCTTCGGGATCTATTGCCTTAAGTCTTTCATGAAGCACTTCTCCGCCTTTTATCTTCGCTTCTTCTTCCAGTTCATGCCTAAAGGTCATGTCATTGTCATTGTCGGTAAAATCTATGTCATACAGAACAGACTGGATATAAAAGCCTGTACCTCCCACAAGGATCGGGATCCTGTCCTTTTCATGAAGGTATGAAATGATCTCCTTTACCCTTTTGGAAAATTCAACAACATTAAAATCTTCCTTTGGATCCAGAATATCTATCATATGGTGGGGAACACCCTGCATCTCTTCCGCTGTGACCTTGGCTGTTCCTATATCCATGCCTTTGTAGACCTGCATGGAATCTGCGGATATGATCTCGCCTGATATTCTTTTTGCAAGCTCGATTGATATTTTGGTCTTTCCCACAGCTGTAGGCCCGCCAATTATCACTAATTTATTATTCATCAAAGCACTCTCTTGAATTTTTTATCCATATCCGCCTTGGTCATGGATATGGTTGTAGGTCTTCCGTGTGGGCAATGATAGGGATCATCCAGCTCAAACATATCTTTTATCAACGTCTCGGCTTCTTCAAAGGTAATATAGTTATTGCCCTTGATGGCAGCCTTACAGGATATGGTGGCCACTCTGTCCAGCATGGTCTCGGGACTCCCGGCATCTCTTCCGTTCAAAAGATCATCCAGTATCTCCTTAAAGAGTTCCTCATGATCTATATCCACAAGTTCTGCCGGAACACCCGTGACTTTAAATTCGCGGGGACCGAATTCTTCAAGCTCAAAGCCCAGTTTTTCAAAGACTTTCATGTTCTTAACGAGGCATTCGGACTCTCTCATGGAAAGTGAGATTATTGCGGGAGGAAGCAGAGTCTGGGAAAGGAACTGCTCCTTAGCCCTTATCTTTCTCATGGTCTTTTCAAAAAGCACCTTCTCATGGGCCGCATGCTGATCGATCATAAACACGGTGTCACCCATTTCTACTATCCAATAGGTCTTAAACACCTGTCCCACCAGACGGATCTCATTCTTTTTGTCCTTATAAAGATCCAGGGGAAGCTCGGTCTGTTGAACATCCGTGATACTGTTGCTTTTATCTATAAATTCTTTAATATATTCCTCTTGAGTCAAAGGTTTGTTGATAACCTCTTTTAAAGGCTCATCGGGCTCTTTTGCGGGTTCCTTTATAACCTCATCTTCAGGTCTCGGCACAGCCGTATTTACGGGAAGCTTTTCTTCCGGTTTTACCGGACTTTTAATAAAAGGCTCAAGATGATTTGAGTATTCGTTTACTATCTCCGGCTTTTTGATCTCCGGCTTATCTTTTTGAACAGCATTCTCGGGCAGGCTTGCGGAAAAAGGTACCATTTCCTTGGGGATCTTCGTTTCAAAGGGCTCCGGAATATGGACAGAGTTCAACGCTTCTTTCTTTGCTTCTTTTTCGGCTTCAACATCCTTTTTGTCCTTAAGGATGTTACTGACTATCATGTTCTTACCCGTCAGGGCATCTCTGACAGCTTTATAAACCATTTTATAGATGATATCGTTATCCGAAAAACGTATTTCAAGTTTTGAAGGATGCACGTTTACATCCACAAAATCAGAAGGCGTTTCAAGGTAAATAGCAGCTACGGGATAACTGTGGCCCATCATATAGCCTTTGAAGGCATCTTCAAGGGCATTTGCAACGACCTTTGATCTAATGAATCTTCCGTTAATGAAAAAGGCCTCAAGTTCTCTGTTTCCTCTTGAAATATATGGCTTTGCAACCACTCCCTTTACCTTTATTTCCGGGTCATCGTTGGTTTCGGATATGCTTATCAGAGACTTTGCGATATCAAGACCGTAAAGTTCAAGAAAATCGTCCTGAAGTTTGCCTTTACCGGTGGTATGAAGGATGATCCTTCCGTTTCCGATCAGCTTAAATGATATATCCGTATGGCTTAAAGCAAGTTTTTCAACGGTTTCGCATATATAACCCGCTTCCGTTGAAGCGGATTTAAGGAATTTTCTTCTGACGGGAGTATTAAAGAATATGTCTTTGATCAGCATTGTGGTGCCATCCGGACAGCCCACATCCTCAAAAGCCTTTTCTTCTCCGCCTTCTATAACATATCTTGTTCCGGTAAAAGCATCGGCAGTCTTGGTAAGCACTTCCACTTTGGCTATGCTTGCAATACTTGAAAGGGCCTCACCTCTGAATCCCAGGCTTGTAAGCGTCATTAGATCCGAAGCATTTTTGATCTTGCTGGTGGCATGTCTTAAAAATGCGGTTTTTACTTCCGATGCATTGATACCTGAACCGTTATCCGTGATCCTGATAAGAGAAAGACCGCCTTCTTTTATTTCGATCGTCACAGCCGTAGCTCCCGCATCCAGAGCATTTTCCGTAAGTTCCTTTACTACCGAAGCAGGTCTTTCTATAACCTCGCCTGCGGCTATCTGATCGATGGTGTTTTTGTCAAGAACTGTAATCATCTGCATTTTTCCTTAAGTCTGTAAAGCACGTTAAGTGCATCAAGGGGTGTCATGGTCTGAACGTTTAAACTGAGTAATTCGTCAATAACGTTTTTATATTTAGGTGAAAAGACAGGTTCTGCAGCAGGTGCGGGTTTGTCTTCCGGAGGCTCCTCGAAAAATGAAAGCTGACCGTCTATAAGATCATCATTCTTTTCTTTCTTCCTGGGCTTCTTTTCGTTGTGAACCGCTTCGTCAAATATATCCTCGGAAATTATATCGTTTTTGACCAATTCATCGGATATCTCTGCCGCTCTTTTAAGCACCTCTTCGGGAAGCCCCGCAAGCCTTGCGACCTGGATACCGTAGCTCTTATCCGCTCCGCCCTTAATTATCTTTCTCAGGAAGATTATGCTGTCACCCTGTTCTTTAACGGCTATACAATAATTGTTTACACCCTTAAGTCTGCCTTCCAGTTCCGTAAGTTCATGATAGTGGGTGGCAAACAGCGCTTTGGCTCCCAGCTTTTTGGTGTCAGCTATATGTTCCACCACTGCCCAGGCAATACTTAAACCGTCATAGGTACTGGTACCTCTGCCTATCTCATCCAGGATAAGAAGACTCTTCTTTGTGGCATTTTTAAGGATATTGGCTACTTCATTCATTTCCACCATAAATGTAGATTGACCGCTGGCCAGATCGTCGGAAGCTCCCACTCTTGTAAATATCCTGTCACATATACCGATCTTTGCGCTTGCAGCCGGTACAAAGGATCCCAATTGAGCCATGAGTACGATCAAAGCCGTCTGTCTCATGTAGGTGGATTTTCCTGCCATGTTGGGACCTGTGATTATCGATATCCTGTGCTCATTATTGTCCAGGAAGGTATCGTTTTCGATGAACATGTCATTTACCAGCATCTGTTCCACCACAGGATGTCTTCCGCCTTTAATATGGATCACTCCGTCGTCTGTGATCTCAGGGCGAACATAATTGTGATCAGAGGCCACTTTGGAAAGCGAGCATATAACGTCTATATAGGCAATAGCTCTGGCTGATTGCTGGATACGGGTAACCTCTCCCGCCACTCTGTCTCTTAAGTCATCAAAAAGATCATATTCCAGCGAGAACAGCTTATCCTCAGCGCCCAGAATATCTTCTTCTATCTTTTTTAACTCTTCATTGGTATATCTTTCCGCACCGGCCAGAGTCTGTTTCCTTATCCAGTCCGGAGGGACCAGATCTTTAAAGGAATTGGTGACTTCAAAGTAATATCCGAAAACACGGTTGTATTTTATCTTAAGGTTTTTAATACCTGTTTCTTCTTTTGCCTTGGTCTCCAGTTGCATGAGCCAGCTTTTACCGTCGGTCTTGGCACTTCTGAGTCTGTCTACTTCCGGATTATAGCCGGTTTTAATAATTCCTCCTTCTTTTATCTGTAAAGGAGGTTCTTCTGCTATACAGGAATCAATAAGATCTGCCAGATCCTTAAGTTCGTCTATCTCATCCTGCTGCTTTTTCCAGAAATCACTTGAAAACTCTTTAGCTATGCCTTTTATAAACGGAAGCATCTTAAGGGAAGAACAAAGGGCTATCATATCTCTGGGATTGGCAGATCTGTAGGACACCTTACTCATCAGTCTTTCAAGATCGTAAATGGCATCCAGATATTCCATCAGTTCTTCTCGACTTATGGCATTATCGTTCAATTCCTGAACCGCATCCAGTCTTTCGTTTATCTCATTCTTTTTGATCAGGGGCTGTTCGATGAAATTCTTTAAAAGACGCCCGCCCATGGCAGTCTTGGTTTTATCGAGGATGCCGAAAAGTGAGCCTCTCTTGTTCTTTTCCCTCATTGTTTCCGTAAGCTCAAGATTTCTTCTCGTGGAATTGTCAATGATCATATATCTTCCCACGAAGTATTGTTCGAGTCTGGTTATATGCAGAAGAGAATTCTTTTGGGTATCAAAAAGATACTTAAGCAAACCTCCGGCAGCCAGACGCCCGATGGGAATCCCTGTAATTGAGAGATTCGGACTGTTTTCACCGAAATGAAGCGTAATTGCCTTTTCACTTTCATCTTCACTGAAAACAAAGTCATCCAGAACGGATACGAAGATATTCATCTTCTCTTTTAATCCGTCCAGATCCAAGCCGGAAACTATGCAGGATGAATTACAGATGATCTCCGAGGGAGAAAATCTGGTGATCTCATCCAAAGCCTCCGAAAGACCGTTCACTTCGGTTACAAGGAAATCTCCTGTGGACACATCCACTGTGGAAAGGCCGAAAGCTCCGTCCACATAGACTATGCTCATAAGATAATTGTGTGATGCATCGTTTCCGTTACCTACATTAAGATTTGTACCGGGAGTGACTATACGTGTGACTTCCCTTTTTACAAGGCCTTTTGCCTGTTTGGGATCTTCTGTCTGCTCACAGATGGCCACCTTGTAGCCCTTAGCCACCAGTCTGTCCAGATAAACATCCACCGCATGATGGGGGATCCCGCACATGGGTGCTCTTTCCTCAAGACCGCAGGCTTTACCCGTAAGTGTGAGTTCAAGTTCTCTGGATGCCGTGATCGCATCATCAAAGAACATTTCATAAAAATCTCCCAAACGGTAAAACAGGATGCAGTCTCTGTATAAAGCTTTTGTTTCAAGATACTTCGCCATCATCGGCGAAACATCTGCCTGATTGATATCCATTATCCTTTTGCCTCCGAAGGATTATTCCAGGTGCCGCTTGCAACGAATTCCTCTGCAAGGGCCGTAGCGTTTTGGATTATCCGTTCATCATATCCGTACGTCTTTAGCATTAATATGGCATTACGGGTTTTGGACGGACCTGTTTTTAAAACATAATCAAAGTAAACGTCTCCATCTTCATCCAGACTCTCTTCAAAATGATAATTAAGATAAATGTCCTTAAGAAGCGTGGTGAGTTCAATGTCATGAGTGGCCGCAAATACCAGTTTGTTCTGATCCGCAAGATATTTGAGAGAGGAAGTGGAGGCGGCTATTCTTTCGACGGTATTTGTACCGCGCAACACTTCATCAACAAAGCAAAGAACGGGGTATTCTCCGCCCTCATCCATTATACGTTTCAAAGCTTTGATCTCGGTGATGTAATAGCTTTCACCCGATACTATGTCATCGGAAAGGGACATGCCGGTCATGGTCTTAAAGAATGAACCGCTGTAGCTTTCCGCAAAGCATGTATGAATAGTTTGAGAAAAAATGGCATTAAGTGCCACTGTTTTTAAGAAGGTGGATTTACCCGAAGCATTGGAGCCTGTGATCAATACATGGTTTTCGGTATCCAGATCCGAAGTTACGGGATCGTTCAAAAGGAAATGATAAGCCCCCTTAAAAGATACATGAGGCTTTCCTTCTTTTGTAAGCTCGGGAACACACCACTTCTTAGAGGATGCTCTCATACTGCTCACACAGATAAGAGCATCTATATATCCTACGGTCTTATACAGATCTATTATCGTATCTGTCTCTTTTGCCGCACTTTTAGCCGCATTGTTTAATGAGATCAGATCAAAATGAAAGATCAGATTTGCATAGTCCAAAAGAATGGAGCCTATATCCATGGACACAGTTTCTCTTATAGCCCAGGAAGCCTTCTTTACGGGTCTGAGTTTTGGAAGGAGCTTTTTTAACTTTTCGTTCTCTTCCTTAAGAACCGGAATATCAGCATCTACAAGTCTGTGTCCTGCATTTATGATGGAAATGATGTTCCTGATGGCATATATATAGCTGTCGGTTTTTGACTTTGCCATATAATAGGTGGTTATATTGTAAATAATAACTCCAATGGGGAAAAGCAATGAACCGGGCGTGTTATTGATCACAGCAAAAATAACGGCTGCCACAAGCAGGAATATATTTAAATATTGGGAAAAGGCATTGGCATCCAGAGTGCTTTTAAACTGCTCCAGAATAAAATAAAGGTGAAAGCCGTGACTTTTGGACATGTTTGTAAAGGTCATCTGGGTATTTACCCTTTTTTCCTTGTTTTCGGAAAAATAGCTGATTATATCTTCTCTTTTTTTCAGTTCACTCTCATCGAAGGTGGGAGTTCTCAGCATGTTGTAATAACAAACAGAACCGGCTGCGGAGCCTGTCTTGTCTGTCATAAGATAAATAAGATCCAGATCCAGATCGTTAGCCGTTATATCATCTATTACAAATCGGTCATTTCTGGCTCTTTCTTCCGCAAAAAACACTTTTGCATCTTCGCCGTAAAGGATGTTAAAGTCATCCTCTTCGTTAAATGTTCCGTATTCTCTTTCTATCCTTTGATGGAGTTTTATCGCGTTTCTGTGTTTGTCGATCAGACCTTTTACAATGAAAAATACAAAAGCCGCCAGTAATAAATAAAGAAATTCCATTTTTCTCTCCCTTGATCTTAAGCTAAAAAGATCTTTAGCGTAGCCCTTTCTTAAGCGTAACAAAATCGGCATCTTCTGATCCGTGGAACATCACGAAAGAAAAGGCCGATCCCGTTATTATGCATGTTGTTTTGATTTCCCCTTTTTAACCATGTTTCCCCCTGTCACTTAAGATCAAATGTCATATAAACAGGTTCGTGGTCAGAATACAGATATCCTGTATTTAAATTTTCATAGGAAAGAACGTTAACATTGTCCGATACAATGAAACCGTCCACTATAAACTCATTGGTGTGGCCCTTGGTATAGGGTTCGTCACAATCTCTGCAGGTCATGTCAAGACTGTGCTTATAGTCTTCTCCGAAAAGGTCCATGGCAAGTGAAAAATGCTCAGGAATGGCACTTCTCGGGAATGCACAGGCCCAGGTGGAATAACCTGTTTCATCCTCTTTTAAGAGGAGATCGTGATTAAAATCACCGCCACAGATAATATAATTTCCCTTATTGTATTCTGCCACCATGTCATTAAAGAGCATGGAAGTCTGTCCTTCTCTTACAGATTCGTCTGAACCGTAAGCGGAAAGATGCACATTAAAGAGCACAAGATATTTTCCGTTATCCAAAGGTACTCTTGATATGGAATAACATCTGTCCAAGTCTAAAACTTTGGAAATGCTTTCATTTATGGGAAGACTTCTTCTTAAACCGCTTTCTATACCATATTTGGAATAGGTGGCTATCCCTGATGTTATGGTGCCGTGAGGCTGCAAAAAGGGATAGGCGATAAATGAAGATTTAAAGTAATTATATGCGTAGGTGTAATTGTAAGGCTTAAGCATGAGGTTCACAAATTCCAGCTCATTCACATGATAAGATCTTGTGGAATCCTCATCTATCTCCTGGATCATTATAAAATCGGGATCGAGGGCTGTAAGCTTGCTTATCTGCCCGTTAAGGTTTTTATATATCGCATCCTTGGAGAAAGCCCAGGACTGGGTACCGCCGTCCATGAAGAAATCAAAATCATAGGAATAAGCACCGAAGCCCACATTATTTGACATGATGGAAAAGGTCTTTTCGGTATCGGGTTTTAAAGAAGGATCAAATTCCGCATTTTTATGAAGGTTCAGTTCAAAATTATCCGGTAATCTGCTGTAGCTTAAAAAGAAATAAGCCACATATCCTATCAATACCACCAAAAGGCAGCCGAGAACTATGCCCAGAGTTCTTAAAGTAATTGTTAAAGGGCTTTTTTTTCTTGCCTTTTTGATCATAGCCTTCTTCTTTGCTTTCATCCCTTGATCAACCTCCTTCTCGTAACCTACCAGGAAAGACTGCTGTGCTCCGCTTTCTTATCTCTTGTAAACAGATCGTGGACAGCTTCAATGGCGGGTTTATCTTCAAAAAGCACCATGCAGACCTGTTCCACGATGGGCATGCTCACGTCAAACTTCTTTGAAAGAGCAAGGGCTGCTTTTGCACAGTAAACACCTTCTACAGTCTGGCCTATCAGACTCAGGGCTGCTTCACAGGATTTACCCTGTCCCAGAAGATATCCCGCGTTCCTGTTTCTGGAATGGTTACTTGTACATGTAACCATAAGGTCTCCCATACCGGAAAGTCCGGAGAAAGTCTCGGGATGACCTCCCATTTTAATGCCAAGTCTTGTGATCTCAGCTATTCCTCTTGTCATAAGTGCGGCTTTTGTATTGTCACCGTATCCCAGTCCGTCGGCAATACCCGCTGCAAGAGCTATAACATTTTTTAAAGAGCCGCCAAGTTCTATGCCCAAAACATCGGGACTTGTATAGACTCTGAAATAATCGTTCATAAATGCGTCCTGGATCTTTTCCGCCGCTTCCTTGCTGTGAGATCCTGCTACAATAGTAGAAGGTATATGTACCGAGACTTCTTCAGCATGAGTAGGTCCTGAAAGTACGCAGACTTCAGCCTGTTTTATCTCATCTGAGATCACTTCCGTAAGGGTCAAAAGACTCTTTTCCTCGATACCTTTAGCCACATTTACTATGATCTGTCCTTTTTTTATCATGGGAGCGATGAGAGCAGCCGTTTTTCTTGCATATATAGACGCCACAGCCATTACGATGATATCTTTTTCACCGGAAAGAGCTTCTTCTATATCTGTCGTAAGTTTAACCTCTTCAGGCATTACAGCGCCGGGAAGATTCCTGATCCTGGATCTGTCGGCAGCCATTGCGGATATCTCTTTTTCAATCGCACTCCAAAGAGTAACCTTATGTTTGTTTGAGTTTAAAAGTATGGTTAATGCTGTTCCCCATGTTCCTGCTCCAAGAACGGTAATATTCATTATTCACTCTTCTCCTTTTTCTTTACCGTAAGCTTATTTTCGTTGTGATTAATAAGTCTGACTATATTCTGCCTGTGATTATAAAAAGCAGAAACAGTAAAAAGCAAAGTGACCAGGATCATATGAAGATCTCCGTGGGAAGAAATGCCTACAAAGATCGGAAAAAGTACGGATGCTGTAAGTGAGGCCAGGGACATGTATCTTGTTATAACCAGTATAGAGATAAAAAGCACAAGTCCGATGGCTGCCAGTCTCCAGTCATAGATCAACATGCAGGCTCCCATGCATGCTATTCCTTTTCCGCCTCTGAACTTTAAGTAGAAAGGGAAAAGATGACCGCATACAGCTCCCAGAGCCGTGTAAAGCACCAACAGCTGACTGAGACCGGAAAAAGCCTCATATTGAGTGAAAAGCACATATCTGGTCAGCATCATGGGAATGATGGTCTTGCCCAGATCTATCACAAGGGTGATGAGCCCCGCTTTAAGCCCCACAACTCTTAAAACATTGGTGGTTCCCAGATTTCCGCTACCCTTGGATTTAACGTCCACATGGTAGATCTTTCCGATAAAATAACCGGATGAGAAGATCCCAAACACATAGCCCATGATGATACAAAAAATGATCTGAAGAACGAAATAATCTTTGAATAATTCCATTTTTAGTCCCCTCTGCTTTTTTAAACATTATCTTTCTCATTACGCTCTCTGATTATAAATTTCAGGGACGTTCCCGCAAAGCCGAAGGCCTCACGAATCTTGTTCTCGATATATCTGGTATATGAAAAGTGCATAAGCTTCTTATCGTTTACAAAGATAACAAATGCGGGAGGCTTAACCGCCACCTGCGTGATATAGAAGAGTTTCAGTCTTCTGCCCTTGTCCGAAGGCGGCTGCTGTAAAGATACGGCCTGCGTCATGATCTCGTTAAGAACGCCTGTACCTATCCTCATATTCTGATTCTGAATGATCGCATCGATCCGCTCAAACAGCTTGTTCATTCTCTGACCGGTCTTTGCGGAAATGAAAAGGATATCCGCATAAGGAATGAAGGAAAGTACCTGTTTGATCTTTTCCGTCATCTTGTATATAGTCTTATCATCCTTTTCTTCAACCGCATCCCATTTGTTTACGACGATCAGGATGCCCTTACCGGCATCGTGGGCAATACCGGCGATCTTTGCATCCTGCTCGGTAACACCCTCCACGGCATTGATAACCACTACGACCACATCAGCTCTTTCAACGGCTGCAACGGTTCTGACCATCATGAAATGCTCGATATCTTCTTTTATCTTTGCGTGCTTTCTAAGGCCTGCGGTATCGATGAATACATATTCTTCATCATTATGTTTTACCACTGTATCAATGGCATCTCTGGTGGTTCCGGCTATATCGGAAACGATGACTCTGTCGGTGCCTATCAGCTTGTTGATGATAGAGCTTTTTCCCACATTGGGTTTACCGACTATCGCCACTCTGGGTCTTTCGTCTTCCTCCTCTTCATTGGTCCTGTCGCCTACGGCTTCACAGACCGCATCCAAAAGTTCGCCGAAACCAAGTCTGTTTACGGACGATACGGGAATTGGATCTCCGATGCCCAGATTATAAAATTCATAGGTGTCATTCATGAATTTGTTGAAATCATCGACCTTATTTACGCAAAGGATAACGGATTTTCCGGATTTACGCAGGATATCTGCCACATTGTAATCCGCATCCACCAGACCTGTTTTTACATCCACAACGAAAATAACTGCGTCAGCAGTTTCAATGGCTACCTGTGCCTGCTCACGCATATAAGTCAGCATCATATCCCCGTTTTCCGGCTCAATTCCGCCTGTATCTATTAATGTAAACTGCCTGTCCAGCCAGGTGATATCTGCATAGATCCTGTCTCTTGTGACACCGGGAGTGTCTTTTACGATCGAGATCCTTTCACCTGCCAGCGCATTGAAAAGCGTTGATTTTCCCACATTGGGACGCCCAATAACAGCTATTATGGGTTTAGACATTTATTATTTCCTCCACTAAAGAGCTACCTTCAGATTTTACTATACTAATTTTTATTTGTAAAGATTTTTCGATGTCTCCGACGGTCATGTCATCCAGTAATACATCTTCTCCTGTCTTTAAGAGAACACAGGGAAGCAACAGCTTTTCGCCCAGTTCTTTACCCTTAAGCTGAGCTATGATGTCCTGCCCGGTAAGCAGTCCCGCAACAGTTATTGTATCTCCGAAAAAGTTGTTTATTATCCGGTAAACCTTTACATCTATATTGGGGTATTTTTCGTTTATCTTGGCCACCTGATCGCAAAGGATGGGATAAGCAAGGGCTCCTGTGGCGAGGGAAACAGTGCGCTTTCTGTCATCTCCAGCAAGCTCATTTAAGCACTCGTCCACTTCATAGTTCAGGAGTCTCACCATGCCCACCCCGTTACCTATCTGGGGATATTCCTCATAGCTTTCCGCTTCGGGTATGGGCAGCTCTGCCTTTAGATACCATTCGTCACTGGCATAAACAAATCTTGTGCCGAAGGCTGCCTTAAACTTATTCTGATATCTCTCTATCTGCTTTACGACAGCAATAGAATCCTCTTTATTAAAGGGTTCAAGAGGTGTAAGCTTACTCCTGTACTTGGTGATGCCCACAGGTACCACGGATAAGCTTTTCATGTGCCCTATATACATGGACAGATCGTTTATGGTCCTATCCAGTTCCTCTTTGTCGTTCCATCCCTTACAAAGCACTATCTGGCCGTTCATATCTATGCCTGCCTGATAAAGCCTGGTCATATGGTCCATTACCGTACTTGCGAAACGGTTGTGAAGCATCCTGCATCTCAGTTCGGGATTTGTGGTATGTACCGAAACGTTTATCGGAGAAAGGTTGTAGGATATAAGTCGGTCTATATCCGCATCTGTCATGTTTGTTAATGTTACATAGCTTCCGGAAAGGAAGGAAAGTCTTGTATCATCATCTTTAAAATAGATCGTATCTCTCATACCCGGAGGATTTTGATCTATGAAGCAGAATATACACTTATTACGGCAGCTGGAATAATCATCCATAATGCCGTCTTCAAAAACAAGTCCCAGTTCTTCGGAAGGATCCTTCTCTATATCCAGTTCCCATTCTTCTCCGTCAGGCTTTTTTATGACCACCGTAAGTCCTTCATTTGCGCACAAAAATTCGAAGTCAAAGACATCAATGACTTCTTTACCGTTTATGGAGATCAGTTCATCCCCGGGTTCTATTTCCATTTCTTCGGCAATAGAGCCTTCCACTATGCTTTTTATTATCTGTTTTTTACGCTGTGAATGCATTTTTGATCCATTTTACCTCTTCGCCCAGGATAGATATCACATCAAATCTCATAGGCCGTTCAAAGGACAGTCCTCTGTATTTTAAATAGGTCATGGCGCCTTTTATAAGTTTCTTTTGCTTTGCACGGTCGACAGCCTCCTCGGGATAACCGTTTGCTGTATTTTCCCGCATCTTAACTTCAATAAAACAGAGATATTCTTCACCCAACCATTTTTCTGCGGCTATAATATCGATCTCTCCGCCTTTAAAATAAAAATTCCTGTCAACTATCCTTCCGCCGTCTTTAAGTATCCTTGAGACAGCCAAATCTTCACCTATTCTGCCCTTATCCCTGTTGTTCATCCTACCTCTTCTTTCCGAAAGTCGGCACCTTGTTCTCGGCTCTGTCAACCATTACAAGGACTTCGGCAACTACTCCGTAAAGTTCCTCCGGGATATAGTCTCCGATATCAAGCTTTGACAGTGTGCCTGCAAGCTTTTCATCTTTGTGAATGGGAACTTCCTTTTCTTTGGCGGTTTCAATGATCTTTTCCGCCACATACCCTTTACCTGAGGCTATGATCTGGGGAGCGGTTTCTCCCGGAACATATTCCAGAGCCACGGCAGTTTTCTGTTTTTCGTCTTTCTTATCCATCATATAAATACCGGATCCGTAATTAATATTTTTTTAGCCGGATCAAACAAAATTACCGATAAATGAACGTCTGTGGATCTCACAGGGTCCGTATTTTTTAAGGGCTTCTATGTGAGCCGCACTTCCGTAACCTTTGTTGGAAGCAAAGTCATATTCGGGATATTTTTCGGATATATGTTCCATATATCTGTCTCTTGTAACTTTGGCTATGATACTGGCTGAGGCGATGGAAAGACTTTTTGCATCACCTTTTATGATAGGCACCTGCCTTATATCTATTCCCGGTATCTTAACCGCATCGTTAAGAAGAAGATCAGGTACGGGATCAAGCATGGAAACAGCTTTTCTCATGGCTTCATAAGTTGCCTGAAGGATGTTTATCTCATCTATCCTTTCATTTGAAACAAAACCTATGCCGTAAGAAACCGCCTTTTCCATAATCTCCTCACTCAGTTCTTCTCTTTGTTTGGCCGTAAGCTTTTTTGAATCATTTACATAGAGGATCTTTAAGCCCTTGGGAAGGATAACTGCTCCTGCTACTACAGGGCCTGCAAGAGGGCCTCTTCCCACCTCGTCGATACCGCATATGTATGCCATGTCAAAATACTTGTTTTCATATATCAACATGTTTTCGATGCGTTGCAGCTCTTTAAGGTATTTATCCTTCTTTTTTTCCAGGTCTTCGATCATCTTAATAACGCCTGCTCTGGTGTCACTTCCGTAGGCTTTGATAAACTCATCCGTATCTTCCGGTGAAAGAGCTTTTGCTTTTGCTCTGATATCCGATATGCTTTCCATTTTAATCTTCCCGTTTAATATAGTCGCTGACCTTCTCCAAGCTGATCTTACCGAACCTGCCGCCTCTGAAATCGTCTGTTACGGTAAAAGCCATACGGTCTGTATCGGGTTCTCCGCCTTTTTTCATACATGCCTTTTTAAAACATATATCATATAAAAGCTGCAGGCTGTCTTCCTTTTCTTCCACTCCGTAACGGGCATTTACCGCTCCCGGATATTCCTTTACAAGGAATTCCAAAAGTTTTAATGCCAGTTCATTGGAATCAAGAAGATTTTCATTGATGGAGCCTATCATAGCTATATGAAGTCCCACAGCTTTATCTTCAAATTTGGGCCATAATATGCCGGGAGTATCCAAAAGCTCCAGTTCTTTTGAAAGCCTGATCCACTGCTTGCCCGTAGTGACTCCGGGCTTATCTCCGGTCTTGGTACATGCCTTTTTGGCATAAGAATTGATAAAAGTGGATTTTCCCACGTTGGGGATACCCAGGATCATAGCTCTTATGGGACGATTTATCATGCCTCTTGCTTTATCCCTTTCGATCTTTTCCTTACAGGCCTCACGTACAACGTTCATTACCGGCTTAAGGTTACCGTTTCTTGCATTGGTAACAAGAACAAAATATCCTTTTTTCTCGTAATATTCCTTAAATTCGGCAGTTCTTTTGTCATCTGCCATATCCGCTTTATTTAAGAGAAGGACTCTGGGTTTGTTGGCCGCCAGCTCATCTATGTCGGGATTTTTTGATGAATAAGGGATCCTGGCATCAATAAGCTCTATGATCACGTCCACAAGTTTTAAACTGTCTTTTATTTCTCTTTTTGCTTTGGACATATGTCCGGGATACCATTGATATTCCATGTTTACCTCTGTTTTGTATTGATCTTTTTAATAAGTGCCGGAGACGGGGAAAGCCTGAAAAAAGCTTCACCTATTATATCTTCCCTTACCACCGGACCGATATTTGAAAATCTGGAATCCTCCGATGAATTTCTGTTGTCTCCAAGAACAAAAAACTCGTTTTCCCCCAGAACAAAAGGATTGTCCGCAAGTCCGGAGATCCTCATTTCATCGGTTTCCACAGCTTCTTCAAATTTCTCGCCGTTAACGTAAACCCTTCCGTTTTTTATCTCCACTGTGTCTCCGGGAATTCCGATGACACGTTTCACATTGTTGTATGAATGTTCATTGGAACCCTGGTTAAAAACGATAACGTCATTTCTGCGGGGATCATTTTTTGTATAAGAAAATTTATTAATTAAAATAACATCACCGTCGTTTAAAGTTCCTGACATGGAATCACCTACCATGACGGTTTTTGAAAGCGCATAGGTGATGATGAGCCAAGCGGCAAATATCACTGCGGCGGTTTCAAGGATCAACAGTGCGATCTTTTTTATAAACTTCTTTATTTTTGAAGGTTTTTCATAAAGATACTCGTATGCCATAATAATTAATTTTAATTGATTAGCCTGTTTTTGTAAATAAGGAAAAAGGACAGGCAACAGCCTGTCCCTTAAATGTCGGTTTGTTATTATTTAATAACTTCCTTAATCTTAGCGCTCTTACCTTTTCTGTCACGAAGGTAGTTAAGCTTAGCACGTCTAGCCTTACCTGCTCTGATAACTTCAACCTTCTCAACGCTGGGAGCATTGAGGGGCCAAGTCTTCTCTACGCCGATACCGTTTGAGCTCTTTCTTACTGTGAAAGTCTCTCTGATCCCTGCGTGCTGCTTCTTAAGCACTGTTCCCTCGAAGATCTGTGTTCTTACACGGTTTCCTTCCCTTACCTTAGCGTATACCTTTACAGTATCGCCTACGTTGAAAGAAGGCTTCTCTTCTTTTAACTGAGCTGCTTCGATCTCTCTGATAATGTCGTTCATTTTACGACCTCCTTTTATATTAAGCCGTTCTTACTCAGTGCATCTGACAGCGGACCGACTTTTTCATGCCGAGATATTATAATACCGAATTGTACAAATTGCAAGTACATTTTTAAAAAATCTTAAACCTTCATCCCAAAAGATCCGGCCTGTATTTCTTTGTCCTTTCAAGGGATTGTTCCTTTTTCCACTTTTCCACATTCGCATGATGACCGGAAAGCAAAACCTCCGGGACCTTCATTCCTCTGTATTCTTCGGGACGTGTGTATTGGGGATGCTCCAGAAGATTTTCGTTAAAGCTTTCATAAATGGCAGAATCCTCATTGTTAAGAACTCCCGGAACAAGCCTGGAAATCGTATCCATCATTACCATGGCAGGCAGTTCTCCGCCTGTAAGGACATAATCTCCGATGGTATAAAAATCCGGCTTGATGATCTCTAAAGCTCTTTCATCAATTCCTTCATAGTGACCGCAGATAAAAATAAGATCTTCTTCCTTTGCCAGTTCTTTTGCTGCGTTCTGATCGAATTTCTTACCCCAGGGAGTAAGATATATGGTCTTAGGCTGTTTCTTCAGTCCGGAACAGATGTGCTCCCAGGTCCTTACCACAGGATCTGCGGCCATAAGCATACCTGCCCCGCCGCCATAGGGATAATCATCCACTTTACGATGTTTATCCAGAGTGAAATCCCGGATATTTACAGCAGATATATTAAGTATTCCTTTTTCAACGGCTCTTCCGATGATGCTCTCATTCATACAGGAATCGATCATATCGGGAAAGAGAGTCATAACATAAAAATTCATAGGCCCTCGTTTTTAATCAAGGATCCCGGGAAGAAAATGTACAGTTATCTTCTTTTCTTCAAGGGAAACCCTGATATTGCAATCTTTAATGGCAGGGATAAGTATTTCCTTACCGTTTTTGGTTTTAGCCAGATAAACATCATTTGATGCGGTCTGAAGCACCTCTGTAAGCTTTCCCACAGGTGTTTCGGGCTTTTCCTCATCAAAGACTTCAAGCCCTATAAGGTCATATATATAATATTCCCCTTCATTAAGAGGAATGGCATTTTCACGTGTTACAAGAAGATCCAGCTGTTTCCAGCGTTCCACATCGTTTATGGAATCTATGCCTTTAAACTTTAAAATGGCAAGATTCTTAAAGTATTTTACGCCTTCCACTTCAAGTTCCTTAAGCTCTTTTCCCGTATCCAGAAAAACCTGCTTAAGGCTGTCGAATCTCTTAAGATCTTCGGTGGTGGGATAAACCTTCACTTCACCCCTTATGCCGTGTGTGTTTGATATCACACCGACTCTCAGCATTTCGTCTTTGTTTGCCAAAGTCTTCTCCTTCTTCCTGCTCTTATTGCAAGAACGGCGCATGCTTAAAGAATAAACATGCGCCGAAAGTCTTACTGTAAAATTTCTACAATCACCTTTTTGTCATCCTTCGCAGAAGCGGCCTTAACCACTGTACGAATGGACTTTGCGATGCGTCCCTGCTTTCCGATAACTTTACCCATATCGGATTCAGCTACCTTAAGGGAAACAACCAGCGCTTTTTCGGTGTCCTCTTCGGTTACAACAACCTCAGAGGGATTGTCAACCAATGCCTTGGCAATGGTTTCAACAAGCTCTCTCATCATGATGCCAACCCTCCCGCTGATCGAAACAAATTATTTGTTAATTCCTGCCTTCTTGAAAAGGTTAGCAACTGTCTGAGTGGGCTGTGCTCCGTTGGAGATCCACTGCTTTGCAGCATCTGCGTCTACGTTGAATGCTGCGGGCTCCTTTGTAGGATCATAAGTACCGATCTCAGCGATGAAACGGCCGTTACGAGGTGCTCTCTCGTCTGCAACTACGATTCTGTAGAAAGGATTCTTCTTTTCTCCGACTCTCCTAAGTCTGATCTTAACCATGGTAATTTCCTCCGTAAAATATATTGATTAATAAATTTATTTATGAATATCCTTATTGATATTGCATACTGTACTAAAACGGAAAACCGCCCTTTTTGCCGAAACCGCCGGGCATCATAGGCATTTTGCCGTGCTTATTGCCCATCATTCCTTTAAGCTGTTTCATCATCTGCTTCTGTCCTTCAACCTGTTTTACAAGTCTGTTGACTTCGGCCACATCAACTCCCGCTCCCTTGGCTATCCTTCTTTTTCTGGAAGGGTTCATGATCTTGGGATTGGATCTTTCTTCTGCCGTCATGGAATTTATGATAGCTACAACAGGTTTAAACATATCATCGTCCAGTTCAGCATTTTTAAGCGCTCCCATTCCGGGAAGCATGCCCATGATGCTTTTGATACCGCCCATTTTTTTCATCTGCTTGATCTGTTCAAGATAGTCGTTGTAGTCGAACTCGGCTTTCTTAAACTTTCTGGCCATTTCCTTGGCTTTCTCTTCATCAACCGCAGCCTGAGCTTTTTCGATAAGAGAAAGAACGTCTCCCATGCCCAGGATCCTGTTGGCCATTCTGTCGGGATGGAAAGGCTCCAGATCTTCCACCTTTTCTCCCATGCCCGCAAAGATAACGGGAAGTCCGGTAACGGCTTTTACGGAAAGGGCCGCACCGCCTCTAGTATCGCCATCCAGCTTTGTGAGGATGACACCGGTCAAAGGAAGCTTTTCATTAAAGGTTTCGGCCACGTTGACCGCATCCTGACCTGTCATGGCATCTACGGTAAGAAGCGAATTTGTAATGGGATACTTTTCGGTTATCTCCACCAATTCGTTCATCATGGCTTCATCCACCTGTAAACGACCGGCTGTATCTATGATAACAAAGTTCAATTTGTTTTCCGATGCATATTTAAAGGCTGCGTCAACAATCTCTATAGGCTTCTTTTCCGTTCCCATTTCAAAGACAGGAACTCCCACCTTTTCACCGTTTACCTTTAACTGTTCGATGGCTGCGGGACGATAAACGTCACAGGCAACAAGTAAGGGCTTTTTGCCTTTGTTCTTATATATGGCTGCAAGCTTAGCCGCTGTTGTGGTTTTACCTGCACCCTGAAGACCGCACATCATTACGGATGTAATCTCATTTGCGGGAAGGAACTTGAGCTCGGCGTTTTCGGAACCCATAAGGTTTATGAGTTCTTCATTTACTATCTTTACCACCGTCTGTCCGGGTGTAAGGGAATTAAGTACATCCTCGCCGACAGCTCTTTCAGAAACGCTTGCCACAAAGCTTTTAACGACCTTAAAGTTTACATCTGCTTCCAAAAGAGCCATTTTGATCTCTTTCATAGCAGCTTTTACATCGTTTTCCGAAAGTCGTCCTTTTCCGCGAAGTCCCTTAAATACATTTTGAAGTTTTTCGGATAATGATTCAAATGCCATTTTTCCTGATCTCTTGTATTAATTCCGTGATCCTTTTGCCCTTATCCCCTTCAATGCTTTCGGCGATAGAAGCTATCTCATCACAGATCCTTGATGCTGTTTTGTATTTTTCTGCAAGATGTAACGCATTTTCATAGGTCAAAAGACTTTTTTCGCAGTTTTTGATCGCATCGAAAACGCCCTGTCTGGAAATCCCTTCGTTCTCGGCCACTTCCGCCAGAGAAAGATCGTTTAGGATGTAATCGTTAAATATATGCTTTTTTCTTTCGCTGAGCAGGTCACCGTAAAAATCAAATAGGATGGACAGCTCATAGGCTTTCTCAAGATGTTCCATTTTTCTGCTCTTTATGATACGTTTACATTTGAAGACTGTAAAGTAATTTACTTGCCACCCTTACAGCCGTGTTATAATATCACAAGAAAAAAAGCCTGTCAAGTGTTTTTCCTTACAGGCTGCAAATTATTTGCCAAGCATAGCCTCGGCTTTTTTGTAATTATTATTTTTAAGTTCTTCCCTTATTCTGGAACTGGAAACGGGACTTCCTTCAAACTCTTCCCGTTTTATGACTGTAAGCCTGAAATCCAGGTCTTTTGAAAGCTTTTTAAGAAGGTTTATATCCCCTTCTCTGTTTTTACCGAACCTGAAATCGTCTCCAACCACCAGAAGCTTACAATTTAATCCTTTAACAAGGATGTCTTTTACAAAATTCTCCGGAGAAATGGAGGCTGTCTTGGAATCAAAGGGAAAAAGGATCAGCTTCTCTATTCCCAGATCTTCGAATTTTTTTTCCTTTTCTTCCTCGGAAAGTATCCTGTTTTCACTGTCCAGGATATTATTGTCTTTAAGGATATCAAAGGTAAAAACACAAGACTCAAGACTTCCCTTTTCCTTTAACAACGCTTCAAGTAATTTTTGGTGTCCGATATGAACACCGTCAAACTTTCCCACTGTTACAGCAGTTCCCGGGGAAGAAAAATTTTTCAGATCTTTGATAACGATCATCAGATCATCTCCTAAATAATAAAGATCACATGGAAAGGAACATTTTTTCGGGTTTATACTTGTTATCCGCAGGATCGAAGAAATATATGCCGCAGAAATCTCCACAGGAATCATATACTCTGTAAAACGTTGAATCTACACAAGTAGTAACTTCTCTTTTTCTTAAAGGATTACCGTTCCGTACAAGTTTATCAAATTCTTCTTTTGTAGAAAGCACGGGGTATTCATTAAAATACTCATCAATGGGTAAGATCACATCGGAAAGCCTGTCTTCCCCGGCAGCCTTTGCCACCTCCGAAAGCGTTACGGCACTCTCTATCTCAAATCTTCCTGTTTTCATTCTGACCAGAGATTTCATGCATGCACAGGTTCCCAGCTCTTCTCCCAGATCCCTGCAAAGACTTCTGATATAAGTGCCTTTGCCGCAGGTGATCCTGATACGTGCTTCTTTTAAAAGATCTTTTTCATCTTTTACAGTATCGAGCAATTCTATGGAATGGATGGTTACCGGTCTTTTTGCCACTTCAGCTGTTTTTCCTGCTCTGGCAAGTTCATACAGCTTTTTACCTTCCACCTTGATGGCTGAATACATGGGAGGCATCTGCATTATATCACCGGTGAAGGCTTTAAAACTGCTTTTAAGCTGTTCCTCATCACAATTAACGGGAAGGGTTTTTATAACCTTTCCCGTAATATCTTCGGTGTCTGTAGCTGTTCCGAACAGTACTTCTGCCTCATATATTTTTGTCTTGGCGGTTTCCATATCGCACAGTTTCGTAGCAGAACCTATGCAGACCGGAAGCACACCTGTTGCCATAGGATCTAGGGTTCCTGTATGTCCTATATGCTTAAAATGCAAAATTCCTCTGAGTTTTGCCACCACATCATGGGAGGTGAAACCCTCTTCCTTGTATATATTTATAATTCCGTTGATCATATTCCTTTACGGACGAACAAAGAGTATTACTCTTCTTCATCTTCTCTCTTGGGCATTGCGGCCATAACATCATCTATCTTTTTAGACATGTTTACACCGTATTCTATGGTTTGATCCACAACAAAGATCAATTCCGGAGTATTCCTCATATTCATGGTATGAGCAAGCCTTCCACGAATGAAACCGGCAGCCGAATTGAGGCCTTTAAGGGTATTCTTCTTGGACTCTTCTCCGCCTAAAACACTGACCCAGACCTTGGCTGTCTTCAGATCCGGAGCCACATATACGTCAACGACGCTTGTAAACGGATCGATCCTAGGATCATGTACCTCATCACGTATGATCAGGGAAAGTTCACGAAGAACTTCCTGACTCACACGAATGTTTTTAATGCTGTTTTTTTTCATTTTCTCGGTACCTCTACCATCTGATAAAGTTCGATCTGGTCTCCCTCAAGAAGATCGCTGAACTTTTCAAAAACAAGACCGCATTCATATCCTGCATTAACTTCCTTAACATCATCCTTGAATCTCTTTAAGGAAGCGAGATTTCCGTCAAATATCTGATTTCCGCCACGTGTGATACGTGCCTTGCAGCCACGGACGATCTTACCGTCCAGAACAAAGGAACCGGCGATGATGCCAACCTGCGATGCCTTGAAGGTCTGTCTTACTTCCGCATGAGCAATGATCTGCTCCTCAAACACAGGATCAAGCATACCCTTCATTTCAGATTCCACATCGTCAATAGCATCATAGATGACACTGTAGTTTCTGAGATCGATCTTTTCTCTGTCACAGATATCCTTAGCTGTATTATCTGCCTTAACATTGAAGGCAATGATGATAGCATTGGAAGCACCCGCAAGGGTTGCATCCGATTCATTGACCGCACCTACACCGCTGTGGATGATACGAACGGCCACTTCTTCGTTGGAAAGCTTTATAAGGGACTGCTTGATAGCTTCTACAGAACCCTGTACATCTGCCTTTACGATCACGTTCAATTCTTTTACATTACCTGCCTGGATCTGTGAGAACAATCCGTCAAGGGAAAGCTTAGCCTTAGTCTCGGCGATGAGTTTCTCCTTATTCTGGGCAATATATGCATTGGCAATAGCCTTGGCTTCTTTTTCGTTTGCGGTGGCAACCACTACTTCACCTGCATCGGGAACGGAATTGAGTCCAAGGATCTCAACAGGCATTGAAGGTGTAGCCATCTTTACTTTTTCGTGCTTGTCGTTGATAAGAGCACGGACCTTACCCATAGCAGAACCGATAACCACATTGTCACCGATCTTAAGAGTACCCTTTTGAACAAGAACTGTAGCCACAGGACCACGTCCCTTATCAAGCTGAGCCTCTACAACGATACCTCTGGCCTGACGATCCGGATTAGCCTTTAATTCAAGTACATCCGCGGTAAGGATGATCATTTCCAGGAGTTGTTCGATACCTTCATGAGTCTTTGCGGAAACGGGTACGAAGGTAGTGCTTCCGCCCCATTCTTCGGATACAAGACCATATTCGGTAAGTTCTCTCTTAACTCTTTCAATATTTGCGGTGGGCTTATCGATCTTATTGACCGCTACAATGATCTCTACGCCTGCAGCCTTTGCATGGTTAATGGCTTCAATGGTCTGAGGCATTACGCCGTCATCGGCAGCAACGACCAGAACTGCGATATCCGTTGAATTTGCGCCACGCATACGCATTGCAGTGAAGGCCTCATGTCCGGGTGTATCCAGGAATGTGATCTTCTGACCGTTGATCTCGACCATATAAGCACCGATGTGCTGCGTGATACCGCCTGCTTCTCTTGAAGTAACATTAGTGGTACGGATAGCATCAAGAAGGGATGTTTTACCGTGGTCAACGTGTCCCATTACGCAAACAACGGGAGGACGCTTAACCATCTTATTTTCATCTTCTTCATCTTCCTTAAGAAGTTCGGCAACCATATCCACTTTTTCTTCATGTTCGGCAATGATCTCGTATTCAAGTGCGATATTCTCAGCTTCTTCAAAAGAGATATCCGAGTTAACGGAACAGATCTTACCGGAAAGGAAAAGCTTCTTAACGATATCTGCGCCCTTAATCTTCATCTTATCGGCAAGTTCCTGGATGGTAAGAACATCAGGTATACTGATGGTCTTGATAGCATCTTCTTCAACCTGAGTTTTAACGGGTTCGGGCTTATGGAAAGCTCCCGCACGGTTAGGATCCTTGAGCTTGCCCTTCTTGCCGCCCTGAAGCTCATCATAGTCATCAAAGCGCTTATTTGCCTTTTCCCTGTCTTTGCTCTTGTCGTTTCTGCGGTTGGTCTGCTGCTTCATTGACTCAGCAATTTCAGGTGAATTACTCCTCTTCTTGGGATCTCTTGCATGAGAAACAGGCCTGGACTCATCTTCATCCTTGCCTCCTCCGAAGCCTCCCTGAGGTCTGGTGGAAAATCCGCTGCTGCGGCCTCTGCTTCCGCCGTTATTGTCTCTTGCTCCTCCGGATACAGCACTTGCACCGTAGCTTCTCTGGCTTTTATTCTCAAAAAGGTTGCTGTGACCGCGATTATTGCCGTCATATTTACTCTCAACCTTCTGGAAATGGTTTCTGTCGGAAGTAGGACGATTATTGCTTCTGGGTCCGTTCTGACGATCCTGATTTCTTGAAACTGTGTCTCTTCCCTCATTTCTGCGATCGGGACGATTCTCGTTGTTAAGTGAACGTCTTTCACCGTTCTGAGGACGGTCAGTTTTTCTTTCACCCATGTTCGCACGGTTAACGCTGTCTGCGCCGGCGCGCTTGATAATGTTGGGACGAACGGGATTATTAAGTGTCTTAAATACCTTTTCAGGCTTATCTTCACCCTCGTTCTTATTATCAACGGGTGCATCGGCGGAAGAAGGTGTTGCTGCTTCTTCTGCTTTTGCTGCTTCGGCAGCTTTTTCCGCACGGATCCTTTCTGCTTCAACCGCCTTTTGTTCTTCGATGTTCTTTTCTATATCAGCGGCTTCTTTACGAGCTTTGGCGGCAAGTTCATTTGCCTTTGCTTCGTCCTCGGCTGCCTTCTTAGCTGCGTTTACTTTTTCCGCTTCACGTCTCGCCTGGTTTTCCTTGATCTTTTCTCTCTTTAAAGCCTCAAGTTCTTCCTCAGATCTGAAAGTACCGTGAATAAGACGGTTGTCACCTTCATCGCTGGATATTACTACTCCGTTTATTGTTCTGGGACCGTTGGCTCTAGGTCCTGTCGGACGCTGATTTCTCTGTCCCGCAAAGGGTGCTTTTCTGTCCTGAGGTCCGTTTAACATCTGCCTCTTCTGTCCCTGCTGCATTTGTCTTCTTTCCTCGGGACCATCCAGCATTCTTCTTACGGGCTGTCCGCTGCGAGGGCCTTCAGCCATTTGTCTTCTTTGATTCTGTAGCTGCATTAATTGTCTCTTTTCTTCGGGGCCGCTAAGCATTTTTCTGGGAGCGCCCTGCACGTCATTGGTCCTTCGCACGGGTCTCAGTCCCATAGGTGCATTTCCTGCGGGAGCGTTTTTGATTTCGCTTCTTGCAGGTGCACCCCTCTTCTTTCCAAAATGCTCGTTCACCATTTTTACAGCATCTTCATCAACGCTGTTCATGTGGCTTGATACCTCCACATTGTGAGCGTTGAGAAAATCTATTATTTCTTTGTTTGATACATTAAGTTCTCCGGATAATTCGGATATTCTCTTTTTTGCCATTAATTGAACTCCTTCATGATCTTTTCAAGGGTTAACATCTTATTTTGAAAGCTCTTTGCGAAGCCTTCATCTATTATTGCAACAGATGAGCGCTCTTGCTTACCTATCGCAGATCCAAGTTCCTCCTTTTTACCGAAAACAATTATCGGTACCTTGTAAAATGAACATTTATCGTTGAACAATTTTTGGGTGTTATCCGATGCGTCTTCCGCAACAATAACACAAAAAGCTTTTCCGGCCTTAACCGCTGTTTCTGTCTGAAACTCACCGCTTTGAAGCTTGCCTGCTTTTTGCATGAGTGACAGAAAGGTTAAAAGACTTTTTCTGGAATTATCATCCATTATTTTCCATCTCCTTGATGAGTTCATCATAAACTTCATCGGGTATTGCGGTAGAAAGGGATTTTGCAATACTGCCGGATCTTCTTGCTTTTTTAAAGCACTCGACCGAATCGCATATATATGCTCCACGGCCATTGGCTCTACCGGTTTTATCGATCTTGATATCTCCCTCCGGAGTTCTTAACACGCGGATAAGTTCTTTTTTGGACTTAACTGCGCCGCATCCGGTACATTTTCTCATAGGGATCTTTTTTTCTGCCATTTTATTCTTCCTCTTCGGGAACCTGAACCTCTGCATCGTTAAAATCAATTCCCGCTTCTTGAGATTCGGATTTAATATCGATCTTATATCCTGTAAGCTTTGCGGCAAGTCTTGCATTCTGGCCTTCTCTTCCGATGGCAAGTGAAAGCTGATAATCGGGAACAATAACTCTCGCCTTCTTTTCATTGGGATCTACAGTAACGGATACAACCTTTGCGGGGCTTAAGGAATTCTCGATAAGAACTGCCGGATCCTCGTTCCAGACGATTATATCTATCTTTTCGCCGTGAAGTTCATCAACGATAGCATTAACTCTGGTTCCGTTTACACCTACACAGGCACCTACGGGATCAACATTTGGATCGTTTGAATGAACGGAGATCTTGGTTCTCTGTCCTGCTTCACGGGAAATGTTTTTGATCTCTACAATACCGTCAGCTATCTCTGTAACTTCTTCTTCAAAAAGTCTCTTTACAAGATTGGGATGAGTTCTGGAAACCGATACTCTGGGACCCTTGGGTGTATCCTCAACTCTTGTAACATAGAGCTTAACTCTCTCATTCTTATAGAACTCTTCGCCCTTGATCTGCTCAGCGACGGGAAGAATGGTTTCGATTTTTCCCAGAGAAACGATGATGTTGTAGTTTCCTCTGTCAGGATCCTGGAAGCACTGGATGATACCTGTAACAATATCATTTTCCTTCATGCTGTAGCTGGAGAAAAGAGCCTTTCTTTCCTCTTCGCGGATCTTTTGAACGATAACCTGCTTAGCCTTTTGAGCAGCCTTTCTTCCGAAATCCTTGGGAGTAACTTCAATGTTTACCACATCTCCCTCTTCGTAAGGAGCGTTGAAACGGATCCTTGCAGCCTCCTTGGATATCTGCAGATTATCATCCTCAACCACATCAACCACTGTCTTTTCTTCAAATACCTTAAAAGTAGAAGTGATGGGATCGAAATTGATCTTAATATTTTCCGCCTGTTTAAACTCATCTTTGCAGGCTGTTATAAGTGAAGTCTCGATAGTTTCAAGCATAACTTCCTTTGATATGCCTTTTTCCTTTTCTATTGCCTCTAATGCCATTATCAGTTCATTGTTTGCCTCAGGTGCTGCTTTTGCAGTACTCTTTTTTCTGGCTGCCATTTTAATTTCCTCCTATTTATCTGTCATTTTTTCTGTAATAAAGTGCGGTTTGACTTTAAAAGTGTACCGCAAGATTGATCTTGGCTATATTTACTCTTTCCGTCACGAAGGTTTCGTCATTTTCGAGTGTAAGAGTAACTGTCTTATCATCAAAATCCTTAAGATATCCGTTAAACTCCTTTTGGCCGTCAACCGCTTTAAAAAGCTTGACTTCCACCTCTTCTCCCAGGCTTCTTTTGAAATCCTTATCCTTTTTAAGAGCTCTTCCGAGTCCCGGAGAACTAACCTCAAAAATATAGGATTCTTCTATGAAATCCTGTTCGTCAAGAATGTCATTCATTCTTCTGCTTACGATCTCACATTCATTCACAGTGATACCGCCGGGCTTATCAATGTAAACCCTCAAATAATCTGTTCCGGCCTCTTTAACAAATTCCACATCCACCAGCTCAAAATTAAGTTCTTCGCAGATAGGTGCAGCTATTTTTTCGGTTTTGGAACAATAATCATCTCTTTTGGACATTCATATCTCCTTCGTTTTTATTTGCAAAAGTAAAGAGTGGATTCGCATCCACTCTTAACTAGTCATAATATCATATAAATTTATAGCATCAAAGCCCTTAATTGTCAAGGCTTTCAGCTAAAAAAGTTGATCTGTGTCCTATTTGATCTGAGAATTCATGATCTCATTGGCCTTTTCAAGAGCTTTTTCGATACCCGAAGGATCTTTACCGCCTGCCTGAGCCATGTTGGGACGACCGCCGCCGCCACCTCCGAGAAGTCCGGCTACTTCACGGATCAGATTACCGCAATGAGCTCCCTTTGCAACCGCATCATCGGTAGCCATGGAAACAATTGCAACCTTACCGTCAACATTGCTGATAAGAAGGACAAATGCTGTTCCCAGCTTTGCTTTCATATCATCACCCAGAGTCTTAAGCGCATTTCCGTCGGAATCTGCTATCTCTGCTGCGAGAAGTTTTACACCGTTCTTTTCTGTTACTTTGGAGTAAACATCGGAAGCGGAATTTGAAGCAAGTTTAGCTTTAAGCTTTTCATTCTCGCTCTTTAATGACTTGATCTCATCAAGCATTGCTTCGATCTTCTTGGCAAGATTACCGGGTTCACATTTGGCTGCTTTAACAGCATCAAGCATCTCCTTTTCGACATTTCTGTAATACTCAAGCACGCCCTCTCCGGTCAACGCTTCAATTCTTCTTGTGCCTGCTGCGATACCGGACTCGGAAACGATCTTAAAGCTTCCGATAGCACCTGTATTTAATGCATGTGTACCGCCGCAGAATTCTATGGACCAGTCGCCCATATTAACCACTCTGACGGTTGCACCGTACTTTTCGTTGAAAAGATGCTTTGCACCGGTTTTTTCAGCTTCCGCAATGGGCATTTCCTTTGTGACGATGGAGATATTTTCACGGATCTTTTCGTTAACGATATCTTCAACTCTCTTTATCTCATCACTTGTCATTGCAGAGAAATGAGAGAAGTCAAAACGAAGTCTTTCTTCGTTTACCAAAGAACCCTTCTGCTCAACGTGAGTTCCGAGAACCTGACGAAGTGCTTCCTGAAGAAGGTGCGTGGCGGAATGGTTTTTGCAGGTTGCATTTCTCTGATTCTTATCAACCGAAAGAGTAACTTCGTTGCCTACGCTGAAGGAACCGCTTTCAACAACACCCACATGTCCGATCCTGCCGCCTTTAAGCTTAATAACATCGCTTACGGCAAAACTGCTGCTTTCACCGAAGGTAATGTAACCGGTATCTGCTTCCTGACCACCCATTGTGGCATAGAAAGGAGTTTCGTCAACGATTATGGTTCCTACCTGACCTTCTGTCAATGTATCCGTAAGCTCGGTCTCAGTGGTAAGAACAGATATCTTCGAATTATATTCAAGGTTTTCATAACCTACAAAGGATGAGGTTACAGCGGGATCGATCAGATCGTAGACAGTTGCGTCTGCACCCATATAAGATGCATTGGCACCTTTATTCTTTCTGTCGGCTCTTGCGGCAGCCTTCTGCTTCTCCATGCAAAGTTTGAAACCTTCTTTGTCATAGGTCATTCCCTTATCGGAAAGGATCTCTTCAGTAAGATCTGTAGGGAATCCATAGGTGTCATAAAGCTTAAATACATCTTCTCCAGAAAGGATCTTGGATCCTGCTTTGGAGCACTTTTCTTCCATTTCTGAAAGGATGGCAAGTCCCTTATCTATAGTCTTGTTAAAGGTCTCTTCCTCGTTGGTGATAACCTTTAAAATGAAATCCTTCTTTTCCTCAAGCTCCGGATAGCCGTCCTTGGATTCGTTTATAACTACCTGGCAAAGCTTTGCAAGGAATAATCCGTCGATGCCCAACAGTCTTCCGTGACGTGCGGCACGACGAAGGAGTCTTCTTAAAACATATCCTCTGCCACCATTGGAAGGCGTGATACCGTCCGATGTCATGAAGGTAACGGAACGGATATGGTCGGTAATAAGACGGATGGATACATCCTTTACGGGATCAGATTCATATTCGGTATTTGCAAGATGACAAACCGCATCTCTGATGGCTTTCATCGTATCTATATCAAAAACTGTGTCCACGTCCTGAACAACTACTGCCAGACGTTCAAGTCCCATACCCGTATCGATGTTCTTCTGCTTAAGCTCGGTATAATTGCCTTTGCCGTCGTTTTCAAATTGAGTGAATACGTTGTTCCAAACTTCCATGAACCTGTCGCAATCACAGCCCACCTTACAATCAGGCATACCGCAACCGTATTTGATACCTCTGTCGTAATAGATCTCAGAGCAGGGACCGCAAGGACCTGCGCCATGCTCCCAGAAGTTATCGCATTCTTTGGTTACCGGATCACGATAGAATCTTGTGATCTTTTCCGCAGGAATACCTATCTCCTTATTCCAGATCTCAAATGCTTCATCATCCTCTCCGTAGATGGAAGGATAAAGTCTGTCAGCTTCGAGTCCCACTACCTTTGTAAGGAATTCCCAGCTCCAATGGATGGCTTCTCTCTTAAAGTAATCGCCGAAGGAGAAATTTCCCAGCATTTCAAAGAAAGTAAGATGACGCGCTGTATGTCCTACATTTTCAATATCACCCGTTTTGATACATTTCTGGCAAGTACATACACGATTTCTCGGAGGGATCTCCTGCCCTGTAAAATAAGGCTTCATAGGTGCCATGCCCGCATTGATCAGCAAAAGTGATTTATCATTTTGAGGAACGAGCGAAAAGCTGTTAAGCTTTAAGTGTCCTTTTGTTTCAAAAAAATCAAGATAGGATTTACGGAGTTCATTAACTCCCATTTTTTTAACCATTTTATCCTCCAAACCTGGGTCAGTTCATTGTACAAAAGAATTTCCATTGCACATTTAGCCCATTTGACTTCAACTCAAAAGATTATAGTTATTAGAGAATTAAAAGTCAATAACAAAAAAAATCGAAACCGCAGTTTCGATCATTTTGGGTTGGGCTGTTTAAAAAACAGTGAGCAGCTCGTATCGGAATCGAACCGGTGATTTCGCCGTGAGAGGGCGACGTCTTAGCCTCTTGACCAACGAGCCGTGTGCCACTAATATACACTAGTAACACAAAAAAATCAAGTTAAACTTTAAAGTTTTTTAGGGTTTATTTTCAGAATATTCATCCCATATCAAACAAATCCATGAGACTAATCTGATCACTTTCCGGAATATCTCCGAGTAGTCCCAATCTTGCCATGGTATCTATGGCACTTTGAGGTGCCTTTGTCCTTTCTTTGAAATTCTCTTTTGAGGTGAAGGCACCTGCTTTACAGCCTTCAAACATGAGATCGGAAGCCTTTTCTCCGAGGCCCTGGATGGAGTCAAAGGAAGGCATTACTTTTCCGTCGATCACCTGAAAGGCGTGAGCCTTGGCCCTGAAGATATCTATGGGCATGAACTCGTATCCGCGGGCATACATTTCAAGGACACTCTTCATGTTCATGTAGGTGGTTTCATCCTTGGCTTTGGCAGAATGATTGTCTATTGCTGCTTTTATCTCTTTCATATTTTTCAAGAGATTCTCTTTACCAAGACACATGAGTTCGTAGTCAAAGGCTGCCGCACGTATGCCGAAATAGGCCGCATAGTATTCCAGAGGTCTGTACACCTTAAACCAGGCCACACGGAAGGCCATCATAATATAAGCTGCGGCATGAGCCTTGGGGAACATGTATTTGATCTTTTTACATGAACCAATGTACCAGTCGGGTACATCATGCTCTCTCATTTCAGCTTCCCATTCTTCCGTAAGTCCTTTTCCCTTACGGACACTTTCCATGATCTTAAAGGCGTGTCCCGGTTCAAGGCCTTTGTTGATAAGATAAAGCATGATATCGTCA
The DNA here is from genome assembly GCA_017444675.1 of Lachnospiraceae bacterium. Lineage (GTDB taxonomy): Bacteria > Bacillota > Clostridia > Lachnospirales > Lachnospiraceae > RGIG3528. The sequence goes on along the minus strand of JAFSWD010000170.1, from coordinate 16,661 downwards.
CGGGTACATATGGCTTGTTTAAGGTTACATGTACCGTTCTTAATGAGATCCTGAGCATTATTGGCATAAACGTCCGTACCGTGAGAAAGCCCTGAAATACGTACCATGTCGGAAAAGCAGTCCGGCTTGGTCTCACGTAACATGTTCATGGCATTGTCCGTTCCAAGCTCGGGTAGTCCCAGAGATCCCATATCGATGCCGTTAAGATCCTCAGTTGTGATCCCCAGCGCTTCAGTACCGTGGAAAAGCGAAATCACCTTTTTGTCATCCATGGGTATGGTCTTGGCATCTATGCCCGTAAGTTCTTCAAGCCTCTTTATCATGGTGGGATCATCGTGTCCAAGGATATCCAGTTTCAAAAGGTTGTGATCAATGGAATGATAATCAAAGTGGGTGGTAATTATGTTGCTTGTCATATCATTGGCCGGATGCTGTACAGGTGTAAAAGTGTCTATATCTTCTCCCACGGGAAGCACCACGATACCACCGGGATGCTGACCCGTGGCACGTCTCACGCCTACACAACCGGCAGAAATTCTTTCCAGTTCAGCTCTTCTGTGAGTGAGTCCATGCTCTTCATCATATTTGAGGGCATATCCGAAGGCGGTTTTTTCAGCCACTGTTCCAACCGTTCCTGCCTTAAAAGTCTGCCCCTTACCAAAGATAACCTCCGTATAATCATGAGCCTTGGATTGATATTCACCCGAAAAGTTAAGGTCGATATCCGGCTCCTTATCACAGTTGAATCCCAGGAAGGTTTCAAAAGGAATGTCACAACCGTCTTTAACCAGCATTTCTCCGCAAACGGGACATTTCCTGTCAGGCATATCAAAACCGCAGATGGATTCCTTTTGATAATGCTTGACCTCTTCCGAATCGAAATCCGAATAATGGCATTTTTTACAATAATAATGGGCAGGAAGAGGGTTGATCTCGGAAATTCCTGCCATTGTGGCAACAAAGGAGGATCCCACGGAGCCTCTGGATCCTACCAGATAGCCGTCCTCATTGGATTTCCAAACCAGCTTCTGAGCTATGATGTACATAACCGAATAACCGTTTTTGATAATGGAAGTCAGCTCTTTTTCAAGTCTTGTTTCCACCTTTTCCGGTAATTTCTCTCCATACATCGAATGAGCCTTGTCGTGACAGATTTTGGTCAGCATCTCTTCGGAATGTTCGATGACGGGAGGACATTTGTCGGGTCTTACAGGTTCTATCTTTTCGATCATGTCATAGATCTTCATGGGATTATCTATGACTACTTCTTTACATTTTCTCTGGCCGAGATAATCGAATTCCGCCAGCATCTCTTCAGTGGTCCTGAAATAAAGCGGGGGCTGGTTTTCAGCATCCTTAAAGCCCTTCGAATAGGTGATAAGCCTTCTGTAAACTTCATCTTCCGGATTAAGGAAATGACAGTCACAGGTGGCGCAGACAGGCTTATTATAAATCTCTCCAAGTTTAACCACTTTTTCGTTCAACGCTTTTATATCGTCTTCCGAAGTAATATTGGTAAGCTTTTCATCCTCTATCATAAAGCGATTGTTGCCTACCGGCTGGATCTCGTAATAATCATAAAACTCGCAGAGGCTGTCTATTTCATCCTGTGACGCGTCTTCCACCAGTGCTCTGTAAAGTTCACCCGCTTCACATGCGGAGCCGATTATAAGCCCTTCTCTGTGCTTTGCCAGCATGCTCTTGGGTATCTTTGGATATCTGTAAAAATAGGTGAGATGACTTTGGGATATCATCTTATAAAGGTTAATACGACCCGTTTCATTCTTTATCAAAACTATGCAATGGAAAGGATGCATTTTTTTAACAGAATCATCCGAAAGCTTAAGATTTTCCGTGGCATCTCCCAGCTTCTCAAATCCCTTTTTCTTCATCATTTCGCACAGCTTTTGATAGATAAGTGCAGTACATTCCGCATCATCAACCGCTCTGTGGTGATTTTCCAGTGAAACCCCCAGTTCATCAGCCACAGTATCCAGCTTATAGTTTTTCAGATTACCTATCAGACCTCTGGAAAGTCCAACGGTATCTACAATAGTCGGCTTCCAGTCTATTCCCTGTTCCTTGGCAAATCTTTTGATAAATCCGGTATCGAAAGGCGCATTATGAGCTACGATAACGGCATCTCCACAGAACTCAAGGAAATTCTTAAGTTCATTCTCTATTGTATTTGCATCCTTTACCATATCATCTGTAATATGGGTAAGGGTAATGATCTCCGTGGGAATAGGCACTTCGGGGTTAACAAAAACCGAGTATCTGTCCACGATCTCATTATTCTTGAGTTTTACGGCTCCTATTTCAATGATCTTATCCTTGTTTTTGGATACACCTGTGGTCTCAATATCAAATACAACGCTTTCCGCATCAAAGCCCTGACCCTTATCGTCTTTAACGGTCTCCTTCATGTCGTCCACAAGATATATCTCGCATCCGTAAAGGATCTTAAAGTCCTTGGCTCTTTCGGCAACTTCCGGCTTTTTACTCTTAAGGAGTTTATCCCTGTAATAGTGAAAAGCTTCCGTAAATCCCTGTACCACTCCGTGATCCGTAATGGCTACACCGGGGTGTCCGAAATCAAAAGCTCTCTGTACCAGATCTCCCGGAGCAATGACCGCATCCATATCGCTGAAGGTGGTATGAGCATGAAGCTCCACTCTTTTTACTGCTGCTTCATCCTTCCTTTTTTTGATAAAGTCCGGGATGGATTTGATACCGATGATATCAGCCATCTCCAGTTCCTTATCGAAAGTATCGTATCTTGGAAAGCCCTTCATCTTAATGCAGTTTCCCACGGCAATATACTTGAAGAGCTCATCCTTGTCCTCCACCAGAGGGAAAAGCTTGGCATATACGGAATCTGTCATATCCGTAAAAGCAAACTTAACAATATATCTGTCTTTCTTTTTGGTAAGCTTGGGTTCCTCTACTTTTATGATCTTTCCGTAAACCACCGCTTCCGAATGTCCGTCCTGAATGTCCGACAGAGGTGTGACCACTTCTTCATCGGAATCGAACAATTTACCGTAAAAAAGATCAGGGTCATCTTCAAGTTTCTTTTTGAGAAATCTGGAACGTCCTTTAAATTCCGCATTCTTAGGTGCAAATTTGCTCTTGTTATCAGCCTGTTTGTCTTCAGCCTGTTTGTTATCGACTGAATTGTTTTCCGTCTTCTCTTCCTTAATAGGTTCGGCGGTTGAACCGGCCGCGGTTTTCTTATCTGTATTCTCTTTTGCTTTAGACTTGGCCTGAGCATCCGATGCCGGTACAGCTTCAGGATCTACTATACCCTGTTCGGTGATCCTCTTAACAGGCTTCTTATCTTCCTTGGGAGTATAGTAATAGATCTCTACATCTTTTTCTGTTTCCGTAGCCTTAGGCATATTCCATTTAAAATCAATGTTCAGGTCAAAACTATATCTTTCCGAGAATACTTCCACCAGAAATTTTCTGATGTTCTCTGCTACCATACGGTAGATAAACGTATCCTCAGAAGTAATGACCATGGTATAATTCCCGGATTCATCCTTTTGAAAGGAAATATCCGCATTATCGATAAACATATTGTTCATCTTGGATATGGAATTAAGTTCATCAAGCAGACTGCCCTTAGCCATATTCCACAAACTTTCCGGATTATAAAGGGATGAAAGGGAATAATTCACATTAAGAATGACCTTATTTCCCGAATGCACAAAAAACTGTGCCTCGATTTCTTCCTCCATGGTTTTAAAGTCCTTGTATTCGATAACATGGGGAGAGTCCAGGAAAATAGTCACTTTGCTTTTACTTTTACATAGACGTACCTTCTCCACCTCAACATCGGAAAAGGCCCGCTCAACATTCTTTTTAACCTCAAGCCCGGTAAATACCTCAAATAAGTTCATTTAACTCCTCCAAGAGTTCCTTTAGCAGATCTTCTTCTTTACACTTTTTAATGATCTCACCTTTTTTAAAGATCATTCCCGCACCCTTTGCTCCTGCTATTCCCAGATCGGCTTCCTTAGCTTCTCCGGGACCGTTTACAATGCAGCCCATAACTGCGATCTTAAGATCCAAAGGATAGTCCTTTACGGCTTCATTCACCTTTTCTGCCAAAGAGATAAGATCAATGTTGGTCCTTCCGCAGGTAGGACAGGAAACCACTTCTATACCGCCTTTTTTAAGTCCCAAAGTCTTTAATATCTCCTTAGCGGCATATATCTCCTCTACGGGGTCGGCTGTTAAGGATACTCTTACAGTATCCCCTATGCCCTGATCCAGTATCAATGCAAGGCCCGCAGATGATTTGATGAGTCCTCTTTTAAGGGTACCCGCTTCAGTGATACCCACATGTAAAGGATGTTTGGTCTTGTCTTTTATAAGTTCATGGGCTTTAACGCACATTAAAACATCGGAGGCTTTAATGCTTATGACCAGATTATCATATCCCATGTCCTCAATAACAGCCGCTTCTTTAAGCGCGCTTTCCGTGAGACCTTCAGCTGTAACTCCGCCGTATTTTTCCAGGCATTCCTTTTCAAGAGATCCGGAATTTACTCCCACTCTTATGGGAATATTCCTTTCTCTTGCACAGTTCACCACTTCTCTTACCCTGTCCAAAGAGCCGATATTTCCGGGATTTATCCTTACCTTATCCGCTCCGTTTTCCATGGCTGCGATGGCCAGACGGTAGTCAAAATGTATGTCTGCCACAAGAGGGATATTAATGCTTTTCTTTATCTCGGAAAGAGCAAGAGCCGCTTCTTTTGAGGGTACAGCGCAACGTATGATGTCACAGCCTGCTTTTTCCAAATCAAGGATCTGGGCAACTGTCGCCTTAACATCCTCGGTTTTTGTGTTGGTCATGGACTGGATGGCAATGGGATTATTGCCTCCTATCTTAACCTTACCTATATTAACTTCATTTGTGATCATTCTCATAATCTTATCTTCCGATCAATCTCATAATATCATTAAAGAAAACAAATACCATGAGCAGCATTAACAATACAAAGCCTGCAAGATTTACTATACCTTCAACTTTTCTGTTTAAAGGCTTTCCGGCAACAGCTTCCGCTATCAGGAACAAAAATTTTCCGCCGTCCAACGCAGGAATGGGCAGAAGGTTCATAACACCCAGGTTGGCTGAAAGAAGTATGGTTATATACATGAGCTGAAGGACCACATCCAATGTGCTTCCTGTAGCCTTGGTCTCTTCGTAGGAATCACCTATCATGTCAACAATGGCTACAGCGCCTCCCACATCATCTTTTGAAAGCCGGCCTGTAACAAGCATGCCAAGATTTCTGACCGTGGAAACGATCCAATACTTAACTTCCACAAAACTGTATTTAATAACCTGGCCCGCATTGGCCTTATCTCTGTAAAGATTGTAATTAAAGCCGACGGAGTAGGTTTCGGAGATAAATCTGGGAGTTATTGAAACGGTGAACTCCGATCCGTTTCTTTCCAATAACATTTGTACTTCACTGCCGTCCAGAGGATAAGCGCTGAAAAATTGATTAAGTTCCTTACCGGAAAGGATCTTATGACCGTTGATCTCAAGGATGATATCACCCTTTTCCACGCCGGCTTCTTCCATGGGATAGCCTTTTTCCAACTCTTCCACCGCAACACTGGAATCCGTAAGATTATATGTGAAGCCCAAAAGATACTTCTTGATCTTTTCCGGATAAAGAGTGGTCTCGTACTTTTCCCCGTCTCTTTCATAGATTACTTCAATAGGCTTAGTTGAAACACCGTTATACAGAAAGAAGGAATCGATCTCACGGCCTATGGAAATGTTGCTGTGATTCATCTTCTTAATGGTATCTCCTGCCCTGAGTCCCGCATCGTAAGCAGGTGTATCCTTGGTAACTCCGGTTACCAGTGCGGGATCATAACCCACAATACCTGTTACAAAAAGAGCAAGGATAAAAGCCAGGATGAAATTAAAGAAAGGGCCTGCAAGTATAACGGTCATCCTCTGCCATACGGATCTGGAATAATAAGTTCCTTCCTCTCCCGCTTCCGTATTATCCATGTCCTCTTCACCAAGCATCTGGCATGCGCCTCCGAAGGGCAAAAGCTTTAATGAATACTTAGTTCCTCCGAATTCTTTTCCGATTATGGTGGGGCCAAGGCCTACGGAAAACTCAACTACCTTGATACCGTTTTTCTTTGCTAAAAGCAGGTGGCCAAGTTCGTGAAAAATAATGATAAAAGAAAAGATCAAAAGTGCTATTACTATTTTCATATGATTGGGTTCTCCTTTTCCTCACGTAACCCCCGGGGTTGATTTTTCCGTAAGGATCATCTTATGTTTACCTAACGTGTTTTATATCCTGCCAGTTCGTGTTTAAGAAAGTCTTCAATGTTTAAAATGTTATCCAGTGTGGGATTAAGTATCAGGTTATGTTTTGCCATGGCATTACCTATCATGTCGGCAATATCAAGATAACCTATATCGCCTCTTAAAAACTTATCCACTGCGATCTCATTTACCGCATTAAATACTGTGGGCAGGCTGCCACCTGTCCTGCAGGCTTCGTAAGCCATTGACAATGCAGGAAAATTTTCATTGTCGGGCTTATCGATCTCTATGGAAGTAAGTTCTCTGAAATCCAGTCTTTTTGCGGTTCTTTCTCTTCTTTCCGGGTAATAGAGCGCATACTGGATAGGGAGTTTCATATCCGGAACTCCCATCTGTGCGATAACCGCACCGTCAGTGAACTCGATCATTGAATGTATTATGCTCTGAGGCTGGATCACCACCTCGATATTATCGGGCTCCACGTCAAAGAGCCATTTGGCTTCTATGACTTCCAATCCCTTGTTAACCATTGTAGACGAATCTATGGTTATTTTTCTCCCCATGGACCAATTGGGATGTTTAAGAGCATCTTCCGGTCGGATATCCTTAAGTTCGCTCTTCTTTTTGCCTCTGAAAGGGCCTCCGGAGGCAGTTAAGAGTATCTTCTCGGGCCTGTTGCCCTGCGCCCCCTGTAAACACTGGAAAATTGCCGAATGTTCGGAATCAACGGGCAGGATCTTTACATTTTTTTCCTTTGCAAGAGGCATTATAATATGCCCTGCAGTAACCAGAGTTTCCTTATTGGCAAGAGCAATATCCTTCCCCTTAAGGATGGCTTCAATAGTGGGTCTTATACCTATCATACCCACAAAAGCCGTAACCACGATATCCGCTTCATCTATGCCTGCACATGCGATAAGTCCCTCCATACCTGATGTGACTTCGCAAGTGATGCCTTCTTCCTTAAGTCTTTTTGAAAGCTCTGCCGCTTTTTCCTCGTTATAGAGGCAGACCAGCCCGGGACCGAATTCCTTTATCTGGGCATATATCTTCTCGACATTGGAATTTGCTGCCAGTGCAGAAACTTTTATATCTCCGTTTTGTCTGACAACTTCAAGAGTCTGGGTGCCTATGGAACCGGTGGACCCCAATATTGAAATACATTTCATATGTTCATTCCTTCGTTAAGCAAAGCGGCTCATTCCATTCAAGTTTCGAATGTTAACGAACCGCCTTGTAATATTCATATCTTTTTATTTTATCCTAAAAAATAGCCAAGATAATAAACTAACGGTGCTACAAAAATAATGCTGTCAAATCTGTCAAGGATACCTCCGTGACCGGGGATAAGATTACTGTAATCCTTGATATTGCAGAATCTTTTAATGGCGGATGCCGCCAGATCTCCAATCTGTGAGAATACCGAGCCCACACCGCAGATAAGGATCAGTGCGGGATAGTCTATAAGATCAAAACCTAAAAGATCCAAAACAAGTTTGTAAAGAATACCTATAACAATGCTTGCTAAAACTCCTCCGATACAGCCTTCCACCGATTTCTTGGGCGAAAGCTTGGGAAACGCTTTATGCTTGCCTATGGCTATGCCTGTAAGATAGGCACCGGAATCTGATATCCAGGAACAGATAAAGATAAGCCATACGATAAAGGCTCCGTTAGTAACCTCGGTCCTGGTCAGATAAATGTAGGACATTCCGAGACCCACGTAGATCAGGGAAGCAAAGGTTACCATTACCTGAGTCACATTGTACTTGGGATAACAAACCACCATACATGCAAAGAGTATCAGCAGATAGATCATAAACAGAGGGACCATCCACTCCTGTTTTTGAAGATAAGCCGCAAGATACAGACATCCGCAGGCAAGAGAACTGATATATTGCAAAAGTGTCTTTTGAACATTGACTGTCTTTTGAAGTTCATACATGCCCAGGCATGCAACGGCAGAATTAACAAATAACAATACAAGACCGCCGGGAATTATAGCCGCAAAAGCAATAAGAGTTAAGAGCGCAGCGCTTCTTACACGTATGAGCAATGTCTTCCTTTTTTCTTTTTTATCATCATTGTAGTTATCGGACATTGTTATTTAACCCCTCCGTATCTTCGGTCTCTGGTATTATAGTATTTGATGGCTTCAAGAAGTTGTTTTTTGCCAAAATCCGGCCACAATGTATCACAAAAATAAAACTCCGTATAGGAAAGCTGCCATAATAAGAAATTGGAAAGTCTCTGTTCTCCGCTGGTCCTGATCAAAAGATCCGGAGCAGGGATTCCTGCCGTATCAAGAGAGTCCTCTATGGTTTTAACGGAGATGTCTTCAGGTAAGATATCTCCGGCCTTAACCCTTTCTCCGATCTTCTTAACGGCACGAAGGATCTCATCCTGTCCTCCGTAATTTATGGCTATCTGAAAATTAAGGCCTGTATAGTCCTTGGATGCTTCTTCAGTCTCTATGATCCTGTCTCTGATATCCGGGGAAAGAGCATTTCTGTCGCCGATGACCCTGATCTTCATATTATTCTTCTTTGCATTGGTCAGACTGTCGCTTAAGTAATCTCTCAAAAGATTCATGAGCATATTTACTTCTTCTGCGGGCCTTGACCAGTTTTCTGTTGAAAAAGCATAAATCGTAAGGTATTTAACCCCTGCATTATATGCCTCTTCACATATTTTTTCCACAGCCTTTGCACCTGCTCTGTGGCCTGCGGTTCTGGGCAATCCTCGTTTTTTTGCCCATCTTCCGTTGCCATCCATGATGATCGCTATATGCTGCGGGATCACTAAATCTGTCAACTTTTCAGCCATTTTTATATCCCCTTGCCCAAAAATATTTAAGAAAAAACCCACTTGTTCATTATAGGACAAGTGGGAATCTTTTACAAGTAATTGTTAGATCATACTGTCATGATTTCTTTTTCTTTAGCATCTGCCATCTTATCGATCTCGGCAATGCGCTTATCGGTAGCTTTCTGGATCTCATCCTCTATGGTCTTCTCTTCGTCTTCCGAAATCTCGGAATTCTTACCCATTTTTTTGATAACATCCATTGCATCACGACGGATATTTCTTACTGCAACCTTTGCATTTTCTGCACTCTTTCTGATATCCTTGGCAAGAGACTTTCTGCGTTCCTCGGTAAGTTCCGGGAAAACAAGTCTGATGACTTTACCGTCATTATTGGGTGTAATGCCGAGTTCGGAAGCCATGATGGCTTTTTCGATCTCCTTGATCATCTTTGATTCCCAAGGCTGGATCTGGATGATCCTTGCTTCGGGAACGGAAACGTTAGCCACGCCTTGAATGGAAGTGGGAGTTCCGTAATAATCAACTCTGATCTTGTCAAGAAGATGAGGATTTGCACGTCCGGCTCTTATGGAAGCAAAATCTTCAGCCAGAACAGCTATGGTTTTTTCCATTTTTTCATCGTAAGGTTTAATCTTATCGTTCATAGTCTTCTCCATTCGTTTGCTCTAAGCAAACCGACTCAATCTAAAATTAAAGGTTATTCTGCGGTGATCACTGTTCCGCTTGCTTTACCCACAGCCGCATTGTAAATTCCGTCTTTTTCAAGCAGAGAGAAAATGAAAAGAGGCATCTTGTTTTCAAGGCAAAGAACTGCAGCTGTCATATCGATGACGCCCAGTTTATGGTCTATGATGGTATTGATCGCCATCTTGTCATATTTCTTCGCGGCGGGATTTAAGTTGGGATCGCTGTCATATACTCCGTCCACAGCTTTAGCCATAAGGATCATATCGCAGTTTAATTCAATCGCTCTGAGCGCAGTGGCTGAATCTGTTGAGAAGTAGGGATGACCTGTACCGCCTGCCAGAAATACGACTTTACCGTTTTCAAGGTCATTTACCGCATTATCCTTAGAGAACAGTGAGGTCATACTGCCGCATGCGAAAGGTGTATATATGCTTGTTCCAAGACCAAGATAACGGAAAATGTCACTGACATAAATGCAATTCATAACAGTGGCAAGCATACCTATCTGATCTGCTTTAACTCTGTCGATGGTCTCGCTTTTTCTTCCTCTCCAGAAGTTTCCGCCGCCGATAACGACAGCTACCTGTATGCCTTCTTCCAAAAGTTTTTTAACCTGTTCACCCACCATGATGCAGGTTTTTTCGTCAAAGCCCGTTTTCTTATCTCCCGCAAGAGCTTCGCCGCTTAATTTTAAAAGTATTCTTTTGTATTTAGCCATTTATAATATCCTGTCTTATTCAAAAATAGAATCAACATCAAGCTCTGCGTAGGAAAGTGAGCAGAAGCCGTCAAGCACGGCCCCGTTGTTCATCTGAACGGATTTAGCCTTGATATTGCCCTTAATGATAGCGGTTGAATCAAGGACCACAGGTCCGTTAACATCCACTTCCCCCTTTACAGCGCCTGCAAGTACGGCCGAAGATGCGGTGATATCACCGATAACGATGGTTCCCTGACCGATCTTAACGGTACCTTCACAGGTAATGGATCCGTCAAGTCTGTCTGTATTTACAAATACTTCGGAAGCAACCGAATTTCCGGTCACTTTACCGGATATAGTCAGCTTTCCGAGACATTCAATATCACCGTTGATGGTTCCCATAACATCCAGAGAACAGTCGGAAATAATGGATCCGTTGATAGTAGTACCTTTAGTGATAAGAGTAGTCTGTGAAGCATCTGAAGATGCACCTTCGCTCTCAAGCTTTGAACGTCTTTCCGCAACATCGGGAACCGCTCTTGTACTCTCAACCTTTTCTTCTTTCTTCTTGGATTTTTTACCGTCATCTTCTTCTGAATCCTCTAATATGGATTCAAGCAGTTCCGTATCGATATCGGCTGCATCCACTTCCTCATCCTGAACATCAAAAAGATTGTTCTCGGACACTTCGGTTTTTTCATTGTCAAGCTGATTCTTAGCATCATTAAATAAGCCCATAGATACCTCCCATTAAATTTTTATATGATGGTAAAAGTAAAGGCTCTTTAAACTTTACTGAATCCGTTGTGTAAAAAAAGGAACCTCTGACTCCGACATCATGATCATTAGTATAATAGCACATTATAATTGTTTTGAAAACAGAAAAATAAGGGCAAAAGAACAAAAAAAATAAAGAACGGACGCAAATCCGCTCTTTATTAATTCTGAATTTAATTTTAAAAGCTGAATTATTTAAAAGCATCCGCAGCAACGGTAACATTTAAACTTCTGTCATTACCTTCGGGAGCTTTAGGCTCTTTATCAAAATCAGGATTCTCCTGCTTAGCTTTGCGGTACTTAAAGAATTCTGTAGCAACCTGAGGGAACAATGCATAGGAAAGCACGTCCTCATCCTGCTGGATCCACTCTTTGCACTCCTCGCGGAACTTATCCAACTGGGGAGGAATGAGATCTGCCGGACGGCAGGTAATGGGCTCCGCATCTCCGATAGCTTTTTTCTGTACTTCCTTGTTGAAAGGCTTAACAGTCTTACCGAATTCTCCTGCAAGTATCTTTTTGGACTCCTTGGTGATCATCTTGTAACGTTCACCTGAAAGAACATTGAGAACAGCCTGAGTACCTACGATCTGAGATGAAGGTGTTACAAGAGGCGGCTCTCCGAAATCCTTTCTTACATTGGGGATCTCTTTAAGAACTGCTTCGTACTTATCCTCAGCATGTGCTTCCTTAAGCTGTGATACAAGGTTGGAAAGCATACCGCCGGGAACCTGATAAAGAAGTGTCTTGATATTTACGCCCAAAACCTTGGGATTCAAGAGGCCGTTCTTAAGCACTTCCTCTCTGTAAGGTCTGAAGTAATCGGCGATCTCTGCCAGAAGGTTCTGGTCATAGCCTGTATCGTAAGGTGTACCCTTGAAGGTCTCAACCATTACTTCCGTAGCAGGCTGTGCAGTACCCATTGAAAGAGGGCTCATAGCGCAGTCGATAACATCAGCACCTGCTTCAACAGCCTTAAGATAGGTCATGGAAGCAACACCCGATGTGTAATGTGTGTGCATCTGCAGCGGGATCTTTGAACCGTTCTTAAGAGCTGTAACCAGTTCTGTAGCAGCATAAGGAACAAGAAGGCCGGCCATATCCTTAATACAGATGGAATCAGCCCCCAGTTCCTCAACGGACTTAGCCATCTTCTCCCAATACTCCAGGGTATAAGCTTCACCGAGAGTATAGGAAAGAGCTATCTGTGCATGTGCTCCTTCCTTCTTTGCGGCCTTAACTGCCGTTTCAAGGTTACGAAGATCGTTAAAGCAGTCAAATATCCTGATGATATCGATACCGTTGGCAACGGACTTCTGAACGAAGTATTCAACCACATCATCGGAATAATGGTTATAGCCCAGGATATTCTGTCCACGGAAAAGCATCTGAAGCTTTGAATGAGGAAGTCCCTTTCTTAAAGCTCTGAGTCTTTCCCAAGGATCTTCCTTAAGGAATCTGAGACATGCATCAAATGTAGCGCCGCCCCAGCATTCAATGGAGTGATACCCCACCTTGTCCATCTTGTCCAGAATAGGGAGCATTTCGGATGTGGGCATTCTGGTAGCGATCAGGGACTGATGAGCGTCACGAAGTATTGTTTCGGTAATACCGATAGGTTTCTTTTTAATATCAGCCATAGTTTTATACCCTTTCTATTGATCAAACTCCGAAAATAGCCATGAATACACCGGCTGCTACTGCTGTTCCGATAACGCCCGCAACGTTGGGTCCCATAGCGTGCATAAGAAGGAAGTTTGTAGGATCCTCTTTTGCGCCGACCTTCTGAGATACACGCGCTGCCATTGGAACTGCAGAAACACCTGCGGAACCGATCAAAGGATTGATCTTACCATGTGTGAGCTTGCACATGAGTTTTCCGAGAAGAACACCGCCTGCTGTGCCGAAGGCAAAAGCAACAAGTCCCAGAACAACGATCTTGATGGTCGTCCACTGAAGGAAATTCTCTGCGCTGGTGGATGCACCTACCGATGTACTGAGCATGATAACAACGATGTACATAAGTGCGTTCTGAGCGGTTTCTGAAAGCTGCTTTGTAACTCCGCATTCCTTGAAAAGGTTACCCAGCATCAGCATACCCACAAGAGGAGCTGTGGAAGGAAGCAGGAAACATACAACAATGGTTACGATGATAGGGAAAAGGATCTTTTCAAGTTTGGAAACGGGACGAAGCTGTTCCATCTTGATCCTTCTCTCTTCTTTTGTAGTAAGAGCCCTCATGATAGGAGGCTGAATGATAGGAACCAGTGACATGTAGCTGTATGCCGCTACCGCGATGGGGCCCATAAGGTTTGTCTGACCAAGCTTACCGGCAAGGAAAATGGATGTGGGGCCGTCTGCTCCACCGATAATGGAGATCGCTGCAGCTGCCTCTCCGTTAAATCCAAGAAGGATTGCAAGAAGATAAGCTACAAAGATACCCAGCTGAGCTGCCGCTCCGAGAAGGAAGCTTCTGGGATTGGCGATCAGGGGGCCGAAGTCAGTGGATGCACCTACTCCAAGGAAGATAAGAGAAGGGAAAATGGACCATTCATCCAGTTTGAAGAAATAATAAAGCAATCCGCCTGCGGATTCGATACCTGTAACAGGGTCTACCGAAGGAGCCGCCATAATGGACGGATACATGTTTACCAACAACATACCGAAAGCGATCGGAACAAGAAGTAAGGGCTCAAACTTCCATTTGATACCAAGATAAAGGAAAACAAGAGCCACAAGGATCATGACATAATTGCCCCAATAAAGGTTGGCAAATCCTGTCTGTTCCCATAAGTTCAATAAGGTCTCACCAATATTCATGAAGATTACCCCTTTTCTTAGTTAAGTGTAACGATTACAGTTCCTGCTTCTACCTGGTCATTAACCTGGCAATTGATGGAAGCAATGGTTCCGTCCTGAGGAGCGGTAAGTTCGTTTTCCATCTTCATTGCTTCGAATGTAAGGATAACCTGTCCCTTTGTAACCTTGGTGCCGGCAGATAAATTAATACCTGTGATCTTTCCGGGCATAGGCATAGAAATGGCAACTGCACCCTGAGTTCCTGCGGGAGCTGCTGCCTTGGGTGCTGCTGCGGGAGCTGCTGCCTGAGCCACATTGCTTCCGTTTCCTTCTTCTACTGTTACGGCATATTTATTTCCGTTAATTGTAATAGTATAATTCTTCATTTTAAAAATCCTCCGTTAATAAGCATGGGTCTTAAGACACAATGCCGGTGAAATGTTTTCCGGCCACTGCCGGTAAATGATAACTTGCGCATTTATATGCGCCATGATCCGAAAGAAAAACTGCCGGATCGTTCAATACTAAGAAATCTTCTTTACGGAACGAACTACTATGCCGTCTTTGAAGAAATTACCGCGGGATTCCTCATACTCGCTGATGGCTGCGGTAATAATGGCAACGAGCTCAAAATTGTCAATGTTAAGCTCATTACCGGAATGCTGTGCTGCAACTGCGGGTGCCTTGACTTCAGCCTTTGTTTCACTGCTTTTATCCAACTTTCCGATATATTTGAAAAGTGAAATGATAAAGCTGATGAACACTAATGCTGCGAATACAATGCACAGGCCCACAATCGTGTTGACACCGGCATCGGCAAGAGGGCCTTTAACGCCGTCCCACCATGTCGAAGCTGCAAATACTCCTGTCATATCTACGTGCCTCCTGTTTATTCTTTTACGGGTTTTCAGATTGTCAAAATATCCACAATTCATTGAAAACCCGATTTTCTCGCAATTATAATAATATCACACGTAGTAAGGAAATACAAGTAATAAAACCTTAAATAACTATGTAATTATAGTGGTTTTAGTCCGGTAATAATCGAAAAAAATAAGACCGCGATCAAAATTCACGGTCTTATATGATCCATTATACAAAAATCAAAACATTACTCAAAGATTTCAAGCTTCAGGGCTTTTGATATCACATCGGATTTAAAACCTTTTCTGTAAAACCTGGCGGCCAGTTTCTGCTTTTCTTTAAAATCCAATTCCGCTATCTTATCAGGCGTCATATTGATCTTTTTAAGAAGACGGATTACCGCTTTAAGCTCAGGATTCTGATCCTCCGGATCATCCTCATCCTTTACATAATACTCTTCCATGGCTTTTTCGGCCACTTCATCGCTGATCTCTCTCTTCTTTAACAAAAAACGGATCTCTGCTTTACTTTTAACCGCCTTGTTGTTCATTATAAGGCTTTCGGCCAAAGCTTCATCGTTAAGGTAATGATAAGAATCAAGAAACTCAAATATCTTAAGGATGATGATCGGATCGTAACCGTCATCTTCCAGCTTTTTTTCGAGAGCCCGTCTGGAGTAACTTTTCTTAACCAGAAGGTTCATGGCTCTCTTTTTGCCGTAGGCGATCATCTCGGACAGAAAACTGTCATAGTCCTTATCCTCCATGATCTCACCATCTCCGTTGTACATTCCTTTATACAACGTGAGGCAGGTATCATCCTTAAACAGATACCTTATCTTGGCTTTTGAAAACTCTTTGATCTCGGTAATAATGTGCATGTTTTTTATTCTTCGTTTGCATCAATTGGAGGAAGGATCGCAAATCCGTGCTTTTCACGCACTTTGTTCTCGATCTCTCTAAGTACTGCAGGTCTTTCATCCAGATAATTCTTAACGTTCTCTCTGCCCTGACCGATCTTCTCATCATTGTATGAGAACCAGGCACCGCTCTTTACGATGATATTCTCTTCGGTTGCCAGATCCAGGATATCTCCGGTCTTGGATATACCCTTGCCGAACATGATATCGAATTCGGCTTCTTTAAAAGGCGGAGCCACTTTGTTCTTTACTATCTTGATCTTTGTCCTGTTACCGATAACTTCTCCGCCGGCTTTAATAGACTCTATTCTTCTGACATCCATTCTTACGGAAGCATAGAACTTAAGAGCACGTCCGCCTGTGGTGGTCTCGGGATTACCGAACATAACACCCAGTTTTTCACGAAGCTGGTTGATAAAGATAACAACACAATTGGATCTGCTGATGGCTGCAGTGAGTTTTCTTAAAGCCTGGGACATGAGTCTTGCCTGAAGACCCATATGAGCATCACCCATATCTCCCTCTATCTCAGCCTTGGGAACAAGGGCTGCTACAGAGTCCACGATGATGATATCCACAGCACCGGAACGTACCATGGTCTCTGTGATCTCAAGGGCCTGTTCACCGTTATCAGGCTGTGAGATATAGAGATTATCGATGTCAACACCGATATTCTTTGCATAAACAGGATCCAGAGCATGCTCTGCATCAATAAATCCAGCAATACCGCCGATCTTCTGAACTTCAGCTACCATATGTAAAGCAACTGTAGTCTT
>JAFSWD010000169.1 GCA_017444675.1 Lachnospiraceae bacterium | reverse complement strand
TTGCGATCCTTCTGGTACCTGCATTTATATCGTTCTGAAGGTTCAGTAAATTTATTCGGAAATTAAAAGGAAGGTAGTATATGAAAAAAAGAATGGAAGTGGCTGCTGTCGGGGTGATCGAGATCATCCTCATATTGGTGGTCTTAATAGCACTTGTCTTGATCTTTAAGGAGCAGCTCACGTCTCTGATAAACGATATTTTTTCTAAGATAAACACGAATGCGACAAAGATCATTAACTAAAAAAGAAAATAGTAAAATGCCAAGATCACGCGGAAATCCTTTAAACAGAGGTCGGGAGGGAAGTATCACCTTATTCTTAAGTTTTTTACTTATCTTCCTTGCGTCCTTCATCTTTACAACCCTGGAGGGAGCAAGGATCAAGGCGTCGGAGGCTATGCTCGGGATGATCTCGGAAATGGCGGGTAATTCTGCCCTTGGAGGTTATTACTATCCGCTTTTTAAGGAATACGGACTTCTGGCGGTGGATGGGGGCTTTGGAAAGAAAGAGTTTTCAGCTTCCTCTTTGGAAAAGGAGATGAACAGGTATCTGACCTACTTCTATGACAATTCCGAGGGCGGGCTTTTGTCCGGAACCAATGCTTCTCTTAAGATCAAGGAGACCAAAACACTTCTTACGGACGAAAATGCCGGCCTAAGGGCTCAGATTAAGGAAGAAGCCATGTTCGAGGGGGCTGAGCTGATCCTTGATGGCTTCACGGACAATGAGATGTTCAAGTCGGCGGATGTGCTTAAGGAGGTCTACGATAAGCAGGCAGAAGCCATGGAAGCAGCCGCGGCGGTCACAGAGGAGCTCCTTCGTTTAATGACTTTGGTGGATGGCGTGGTAACCACGGACACGGGGCTTTCCCTGTCGGAAGAGGGTGAACCTAAGGCTTCGGAGAGTTTCCTGAAGCAGCTGGGCCTTAAGGATGAAGCCTATATGAAGTCCACCTACGGTAATCCGCGCATATATTCTGTCGTCAGGCCGGGGATCATAAATATCTCAAGCATGATAAACCATTACTATAGGCTGATGTCGGACTTAAATGATCAAAATGACCGTATCGCATCTAAGGAAAAATATATCCGTATACTTAAGGATGAACTTGAAACCCTGGAACGGGAGATGGCTGAGTTAAGCGCGGAAAAAGATGAGACGAAAAAAAAGATCAATATCACAAGATCAGAAATAAAGGATCTAAAGGCCCTGATCAAAGAACTTGAAGCTTCAAAAGCAGACGGGATTTTGGAGTCCAAAGAAGCAGAGGAGATTCCTGCACCTTCTGAAACTTCGCTTACGGACTGTAAGGAAAGGCTTAAAACAAAGGAAGACAGTCTGGATCAGCTTCTGGAACATCTTGAACTTATAGGAATGGATATGGAAGAAAGATCAGAGATACAAGAGCTGTTAAATAAGACCATTCCGGAGAATGAAGAGATTTTAGATGGATTATATGCCGAAAAGGAAAGGATCATAAGAGCTGCGGCCGACAATTACGGGGCTGTGAGCCGGGTGATAAGCCGGGCAAGAGATAATTCCAAAGAGGCTATGAAATGCCTTGGGGTATTATTGGCAAAGCAAAAAGCAGCCGAACTGGTCGCGGATGGATATGCCCGGTTCTTAAAGGAAAATGAAGGCCTTCCGGGCGAGATCCTGGAGGGACTCCTGGAGGATACGGTGAATCTTAAGGCCTATGTGACGCTGGAAAAGTCCGGGTACGACACAGAGAAAATGCTGCAGACTCTGGGGGAGGACATGATCTGCCTGAATAAGGCGGCGCTGCCGCAGATCGCATCGACAGATACGGCCGGAATGGAAAAGGCGCTTAAAAACGCCGAGACCCGGCTCGGTGAGATGAGTTACGATAACCTTAAGTTCAATTACGGCGGTATAAAAGCCGGGGACAACACGGGGAAAAATGTGAAAAATACACTTAAGGAAGCAATGGCGGGAGGACTTCTTAAGTATCTGGGAGTCACGGACGTGTCGGATAAGAAGTTGAACGGCCTGGACCTGCCTTCGGGCGGAGAATGGGGCGAAAAGGAAGAGGATATTTTTGAGGCATTTTCCGAAATGTCGGACTTCCTTGAAAACTGTGACCCGGCGGAAACGCTGAAGCAGGCGGGGGAGGAACTCGGTTTTGACCTTATGACCGAGGTGTGGATGACCAATCATTTTTCGGATCGTACGGATCCGGGGAAGGACACCATGCTTGAGTATGAGAGGGAATATGTGCTTTCCGGAAAAGAAAGCGATGCCCTCAATCTTGCGTCAGCAGCCCTTAAACTGGCGGCTTTTCGCACGGTGTTCGCCTTCGCATCACTTTTGGCAGACGGGGAGAGAACGGGAGAGGCCACGGTTTTGGCTGCCTCCGTAGCGGGGATCACCGGGATACCTGCCCTTCTCTACGTGGTCAAGTACGCGATCCTGACGGTTTGGGCCATGGAGGAAGCGCTTGTGGAAGTGAGCGCCCTCCTGATGGGGCGAAAAGTGCCGGTGTTTTATCCTGCCGGAAGGATCCAAATTTCGGAGATCCTCACAATGACCGGAAGTCGGGTTAAGGAAAAGGCGGAAGCCATAGGCGTTTATGCGCCGGGCATCGATTATATTACCTACATTACCCTCCTGTCCTTTTTTGAGGGCCTTGAAAAGAAGGAACTTCGCATCGCCGACCTGATCCAGGAGAATATGCGCCTTAAGTACAGGGATCATTTCAGAATAAAAAATGCCGTGACTTCCGTTAGCTTCAGCACTGAGGTCACAGCGGATCAAAGATTTAAAACGGGATTTTTCGTCCCGCAGGCATATGTATTGTCAACGGGAAAGGAGATCTCTTATTAAATGCGGTATTTTCCGCTGTCTGTTCTTAGTATCAAGGTTTCTCCCGGGACTAAAGATAAATGAATAAAACAACTATCAACAACTTAAGAACGGACAGCGGAGGATGCGGCAGTATGGCGGCTTCCGTAACGGTTGAGACCGCTGTGGCTTTTCCTTTGTTCTTTTTCTTTATATGGATGGTATGGCAGTGTTTTTTACTCCTTTTACTGCAACTGAACATAACTTTAAGTGTGGCACGGACCGTGTCTGCCTTCTCCCAAACGGGAGTCCTATGCAGGGCAGTTTACGGGGAAAAATGTGAGGACGCAGCTGTTTTATGGGTTCCGACGATATATGCCGATCTGCTTACGGAAACAGCTGACTTTACCCGGGGACTCATCGTCAGGTTCGAAGAAGATGAGGAATCCGTTTATAATATTGAAGTCAGAGGCGAGATCCGAATAGCGGCCCCTTTTTACAAAGGGGTTTCGATACCGGTTAAGCAGGCCTATAAGGTTCGGGCAAACACGGGCGTCTGGGATAAGAACAGGTTTGCGGCCGAAAACAAGGCTGCTAAAGAAGAGACTGAGGAAAAATACTACGTGACTGAAAGCGGGACTGTATACCACAGAAGTCTTGAATGCTCCCATTTATCCGTAAAAGCCGAGGCTGTCCCGATATCTGATATTGCTGTTCACAGAAATCGGGACGGTAAGCGGTACACGGCTTGTCCTTTTTGCAAAAGGGCGGCGCGGGGAAATGAAGTTTACATCACAGCCTACGGCACGAAGTACCACTACAGTGCGGATTGTCTCGCACTTAAAAGGACTGTGAGAGAAGTGGGAAAAGATGAGATAGAAGGGCTTAAGCCCTGCAGCAGATGCGGAGGGAAAAATGAATGAGATGACGATCGCCCAAATGGTGGGTTTTGGAATAAACGGAAGTGTCCTGGCTGCTCTTTCGATCAGGGACATAAAAGAAAAAAGCATACATCTGATCCCATTAGGGATCCTTGGCATATTTAACACCCTTTTCGGTTTATTCCTGGGATATACTGCCGGGCAAACGCTCGGCGGAATGATCCCGGGTGCCTTCGGTGTGGCAGTTTCGCTATGCACCAAAGGAAAGCTGGGGCTGGGAGACGGTCTCGTACTTATGGTAACAGGGATTTTTCTGGGCTGGGAAAAGGTGTTGGCAGGGTGGCTTATCGCCCTGATCCTCACCTCCCTCACAGGAATAGTCCTTATTATAATGAAAAAAGCATGCTTAAAAACCGCTTTACCCTTTGTGCCCTTCATATTTGCGGGGCTTACGCTGGCGGAGATCGCGGAAAAGGTGGTGCCATGAAAAGAATTGCCGGCTATTACACTGTGGAGACCGCGCTGGTGATGAGCCTGATCCTGCCCATGATCTTTGCTGTGGTTACTTACACGCTAAAGCTCTACAAAAAAGTGGAGGATTACGGGAAAAACTGTGTTTATGAGGTTTCTGCCCTTGGACCCTCCACGGATTCTATGCGTTTGGAAAGGCTCATGTCCGGAATTTTTGAAAAATGACGGGGAGATGAATGGAAAATGAGAGGTATTGAAGGAAAATACATTAAGGAATTTCTTAAAACCTATCTGGTGCTGCCTTTTTTCGGAGGTGCCGAGGAGGCTTATAAGATAAAAATGCTGGAAAACAACCCCACTCCGGGGATATTGGCTCCGGAGATCTTTGTGGAAGCAGAGTCCTGCGACTGCAGATTCGATATAGGCGGCAGAAAGCCCATGGATCTGGTTTTCAGAACCCTGTGCATAGATCTTCGCAACCTCATTACGATCTTAAACAGTTTTGTTTCCGCCTGCGAAGCGGCAGCGGAACTCATGCTGGATCCCGGGGATCTGGTTTTAAAGCCTGAATATGTTTTTGTGGACATCACGGATTATAAGGCGGCTTTTCCCTACCTGCCCGGCCTGGGAAAGAAGGGGACGAAGCAGACCGAAAGCTTTTTCGAATACATGCTGAACCGTGTGGATTACGACGACAAAAAGGCTGTGGCGTTATTATATGACTGCTATATAATCGCTATGAAGGAGGAACGGGGACTGCCGGCCCTCAAAGAAAGGATAGAAAAAGAAGCTCCCGCCTTGAAAGAGGCTTTAAATACAGAGATGATGGCTTTTGAAAACAAGGCCTTCGACGTTGTTACGAAAAATGAACCTTCCTTAAAAAGCTGGTTCAAGGATCGTTTTAAAAGGAAACAGGAGCTTGAAAAAAAGCCCGTGGAAAGCGAACCTGAGATTCTTCCGGAAGATGAGCCCAAGGAAACCGTTTTGCTGTCGGTCAGAAAGCAGGAGGCCTATCCCACTCTGACCTGTCTTAAAAACGGTGAAAGGATCATCATTGATAAACTGCCTTTTATCATAGGAAGTCTCTCGGGTCACACGGACTATGCCCCCATGAGCCGAAATGTGAGCAGGCTCCACGCAGAGGTCAGAAGGTACGGATCAGAGGTGGTGCTGGTGGATCTGAACTCCACCAACGGAACCAAGGTGAACGGATCGGAACTGGTGCCGGGGGAGGAGAGAACACTGTACGATAACGACGCCGTATGCCTTGCGGATATGGACTTTGTCTTTAATTATAAAGGATAAATGTTGCTTTACAACCCATCGCCTTTGATGTAAAATTCAAGCATGATCATTTCCGAAAGGTGGGCGGGTTATGGAGGACAAAGAAGTTCTTTTTGAGAATGTAAAAGTTGAAGCCGAGCTTGAAAAAGCTGCCGAAGCTGTTGAGGTTAAAGAGCCGAAGAACAGTGAAAACAATGAGAAGTCTGTGGCCGTGTCCGAAGAGACCAAGGAGTTTGCTAAAGAGGCTGCAGGGGCAGACAGAGAAGATGCTTTGCCGAAACTTAACGGTGATAAGATCGCGGATAATATTTCCGATGCTGTTGCCTACAGCGAGGGTGAAGCACAGGAAGAACCCGAAGATCAAAATGCTGAGGAAAAAGATGTGACGGAAGAGATCCTGGACATTATCCTAAGCGATAAACCGGAAAGCTTCATACGTTCAGAACTGGATAACTACCATGAAAACGATATGGCCGAGGCCCTGACGAAGCTGAGTAAGGGCGATCGTATCAGGCTTTATCGCATCCTGGGAAATGAAAAGATATCCGAGATCTTTGCTTATCTGGATGATGTTTCCGACTACCTGGAAGAACTGGGCCTTGAAAAAGCGGCAGATGTCATTGAAAACATGGATGCCGACGATGCGGTAGACGTTCTGGAAGAGATCGAAGACGACGAGACCAGAGAGCAGATCATCTCCCTCATGGAGCCTGAAGCCAGCGAAGACATCCGACTCATCACCTCCTATGATGACGATAAGATCGGTAGCATGATGACCACCAACTACGTTTCGATTCCCAGAAACGCTACGGTGAAAAGTGCCATGCGCTCTCTGATAGAGCAGGCCGGCGAAAACGACAACATCAATACCATCTATGTATATGATGAAGAAGAAAAATATTACGGAGCCATAGAACTTCGCGACCTTATAGTTGCCCGTAAGGATACGGATCTTGAGGCGATCATCAGTACCGGATATCCCTGCATAAACGCCAATGAAAAGATCAGCGACAGCATTGAGGACTTGAAAGCATATGCAGAAGATTCACTTCCTGTTGTTGACGATGACAGACATATTATCGGTGTTATCACATCTACGGATATCGTAGAAGCAGTGGATGACGAACTGGGCGAAGACTATGCTAAGCTGGCAGGTCTTACCGAAGAAGCGGACATCAATGAAAAGATTACGGACAGTATGAGAAAAAGACTTCCCTGGCTGGTGCTTCTTTTGCTTCTGGCAATGGGAGTTTCCGGAGTTGTGGGGCTTTTTGAAAATGTGGTAAAGGAAGTGGCGATCATAGTCAGCTTCCAGTCCCTGATCCTGGGCATGGCCGGTAACGTGGGCACTCAGTCCCTTGCCGTTACCATACGTGTTCTCATGGACGGAAACATTTCCGCCAGAGAAAAGGCGGGCTTTATATTTAAGGAAATGCGGGTAGGTGCTTTTAACGGCCTGCTTCTCGGTACCCTGGCATTCGTAGCGGTTGGGGCATATATGCACTTTGTTAAAGAAGGAGCCTGGGGCTACAGTTTTGCAATCTCCGGCTGCGTGGGCATGTCCCTGTGCCTGGCCATGATCATTTCCAGCTTTGTGGGCGCTGCGGTTCCCATGCTTTTGCAGAAACTTAAATTTGACCCTGCGGTCGCATCCGGTCCGCTCATTACCACAATGAACGACCTGGTGGCAGTAGTTACTTATTACAGCCTTGCAAATCTGCTTCTTATACATTTGCTGGGGCTGTGACGGGCAAAGTGTTGACAGGAGATATGCCCGAAATAATATATATAAGGTAAAAAGGAAAATTATGGAAGAAATTTTGATAGCCTACGTGGACGGAAGTTTTGAGCCGACCCTGGGGAAATACGCCTACGGGTGCGTCCTGATCGAGCCTGACGGGATCGAGACCACCCTTTCGGGATCGGGCAATGACCCGGAAGTCGCGAATATCAGAAATGTTGCCGGAGAGATGCTGGGAGCCATGAATGCGGTGAAGTGGGCAAAAGCTCATCATTACAGGGAGATCAGGATCTACTACGACTATATGGGGATCGAAATGTGGGCCACAGGCGGCTGGAAGGCCAAGAACAAGTACACGGCCGGATATGCGGATTACATGAAAAAATCCGCAAGTCAGGTAAAGATCAGCTTTCAGAAGGTGGCCGCTCACACCGGTGTCAGATATAACGAAATGGCCGACGGGCTGGCGAAAAACGCGCTGGTGGCAGAATAATCCGGGATTAGTCCGGGGCGGAAATGAAAAAGGATAAGTAAAAAAGGATCGCTCCGCCTATGTCAGGCGGGGCGATTTTAATTGTGCGAAATCGTGGAAGCCTTATAAGTAGAGCGTTTGTGGCGCGTACAATATCAAGTTGTTACTTTTTTTAAAAAAATATAAAAAACGGTGTTGACAAAAATCTCTTTCGGGAGTAATATATCGCTCGCACCGCAAAAACGGAAAGCAATCGGAACGGTAAACATTCAAGAGGAATGAAAACAGAATTCCGAAAGAACTTTTTAAAAAAGTTGTTGACAAACTTCCAAAACGGTGATAAAGTAATCGAGCACTTTGCGAAAAGGAAACGAAACGCAGGGAGCAAAAAGAACCTTGATAATTAAACAGCTAAACAACCCTGAAAATTCAATTAACATTGATTTTCAAACTTAAGGACAACCTTAAGAACAGTAAAGAATAACGGAACAATAACCTTAGCTTAATTCTTTAGAAAATAAGCCGGTGTTTTGTTCTGAAAAAGGAAAAAACATTCAAACATGAGAGTTTGATCC
>JAFSWD010000168.1 GCA_017444675.1 Lachnospiraceae bacterium | reverse complement strand
CCGGAGCATTTATGAGCCCCGCTTCATTGCGATCCGCCGAAGCATTTTCAAAGGGCAATTTTTCGAGGTTATCCAAAGGAAGAGGATATATCTCCCACTTGTAATGCTGATGAGCATTGATCAGCACTGCTCCGTCAATTCCCTTACGCTGCTTTTCCATAAAATAGCCGTAATTCACGCGTCCCATGTTTTCCATGAGGATGGTGAGTTCCGTTCCTTCGGGTGCGAAACGGCGTTTTTCTCCGTCGCCCAGGGGCTTGAAGCCCTCTTTTTCTTCTGTCGTTACCAGCTTCGTCTCGGTCAGAAGCTCACGATCGTAAAGAGTCAGGAGTTCCTTGCCGTCCAGGTACACCTTTGCTCTGTCATTGGCGCCCATGAGACGGAACTTCTCTATCCTCCTGTCTCTCACAAGCTCCGACCTGTACAGGATATAACCGTAGCTCTGTCCCAGCTTTTCCATAGACACGGGGCTATTGGACTCGTGCTTTTCGGCAATAAAGGGCAGCGCCTCCCTGAGGCTCATGCTTCCCGTAAGATCGGCCTTTCCGTAGGCCTTTTTCTCTATCTTCATCGAAAGCTTCACTTCCGGGATCTTTGTATATTTCTCAATGACCTTCTTAAAGGCATAGTATTTCTCGGTAGGTTCACCATCTTCCGTTATCAGCGCATCATAGTCATAGGAGGTTACATCCGGCTTAAGCTCATCATAATAATTGGAACCGTTCATAAAACCGAAATTTGTTCCGCCATGGGCCATGTAAATGCTCACACTGCCCTCGGAAAGGATCTCGTCCAGATCCTTAACATGCTCTGCAGCATCTCCTCTATGATGCTTTTCATCGCCCCAGGCATCAAACCACCCTACCCAGAACTCGGTACACATAAGAGGCTTATTATCACCTATCCTGTTTCTTAATATCTTAAACTGCTCATGACCTTTAGAGCCGAAATTTGCTGTCTGAAGTACTCCGGGAATGCCTCCGCAGGCCAGATAATCTCCCCAGGGACCATCTGATGTAAACATGGGAACTTCAGCCCCATACTTAATCATTATATCTCTCATACTCTTTAAGTATTCTGTATCTTCGCCATAGGCACCGTACTCATTTTCTATCTGGAACATGATGATGGGTCCGCCCTTGGTGATCTGAAACGGTTCCAGTATCTTAAAAAGCTCCTTATAGTAACTGTCCACCGCATCAAGGAAGGGCTTGTAGGAACTCCTGAGTCTCATTCCGTCCTCGGCCAGAAGCCAGGCAGGTATACCTCCCATTTCCCACTCCGCACAGATATAGGGCGAAGGACGGACAATAGCGTACATTCCCAGTTCCTGTATGGTTTTAAGGTATCTTTTGATATCGCATATGCCCGCAAAATCAAATTCTCCTTTTTTTGCTTCGTGCATATTCCAGGCAACGTAGGTCTCTACAGTATTGCATCCCAAAGCCTTGATCTTTTCCAGCCTGTCCCTCCAGTATTCGGGAACCACGCGGAAATAATGCATTCCGCCCGCAATTATCTTAAATTTCTCTCCGTTAAGATAAAAGTCTTCACGGATCTCAAATTTTGCCATATTTTCGACCTCCGAATCCTGTTATTTATCATCGGATACACTATCCGTCTTTTCTTTGACCCCCTTCTTCCTTTCCACAAGGAAGAAAACACAAGCGGCACATAGGATCGCTGCAAGGATCATGACTACAGCCATAACGGTTCCGAAAGTATCATTTTTTTCATTTCCGTCTTTTATATCATCCGAACCGTTATCGGAAGCATTCTTTTTCTCGTCACCTTCGGCTTCATTATCCTCACCCATCATGGTTTCCGGCTCTTCCTTCACTGCAGCCCCCAGCTCGCCTCTTTCAAGTCGTCCCTTAAATTCCTCCAAAACGCTTTCATCCACTGCATCCCAGCAGATAGCAGAGGGCTTTTCGGACCTGCCGGCCGCATTCAGGGCGTATACCCTATAGGCATAGTTTGTGCCGGCTTCACGATAATTCTCCGGATCCGCAAACATGCCTTCCGCCGAATATCCCAAATGTTCAAAATCCGTTACGAAACCTTCACTGTTAATGGAAGCTCTTTCTATCTCATAAAACTCAGCACCCTTCACTGCTTTCCAGTCCATGTGAAGATACTTTTTATCGTACTTTTTAAGGTCAAGCTTTACGGTTCCCACATTGCCCGGAACAGCCGTCGCTTTAACCGGAGCAACATAGTACTCCGAGATCACGGGCAGCTCCAGTTCCTTAACACCTTCCGCCACAAACTCTGCAAGACGGGTGGCACCGTAGGTCTGGAAGTGGGTGGAATCCCCGCCTCCGTCAATATAATTCTGATAGATCCCCGCTCTTGCACAGTTAAACACTATGTCCTTAAGAGCCTGGGAACCGTATTGATCATATACAGATTTAAAGAAAGCCTTTGACTTTTCGTTAAGATCGATCAGCGGGCAATCCTTCTCCCCGGCCGCTTCTCTCATAGCATTAACATAATCCGGATAGCTCTGGATCACTTCACCGTTCTTAGTAAATATATTCTGGTTTCCGAGAGTTACCAGCACAGGATTTCCGCCTCTTTGCCGAACTCCCTCCACATAATAGTCCTTCAGATACCTTTTATAATCCGCAACACTGCAGGCACGACCTGCTACACTTCCGCCGTCGTTGTGCCCGAAAGTCACGAACACATAATCTCCGGGGCGCACATTTATCAGCACGTCGTTAAGTCTTCCCTGGTTCATGAAATTCAGGGTGCTTCTTCCTCCGATAGCCCTGTTCACAATATTGACATCCTTCGTAAAAAACTCCGGTAACATCTGTCCCCATCCGGTCATGGGATAGTAAGAGGATCTGTAGGTCTGCACCAGAGAATCGCCGATCAGGTATATGGTAGGTTTATTTCCCGCCTGTTTGGGCTCTTCCGCCGTCACTTCTATCTTTTCCAGCTTTGCATCTCCTGCCACTATGATGGTCAACACATCGTCAATGGCTGCCACCGTGAATTCTCTTGAATCCGTGACACCGGGGGTTGTGACCTCATACAAGAGTCCGCTCCTGTCGTCCGCATTATCCTCTTTGTAAGCGGGCTGGATATTGGGCACACACTGGTCGTACATTACCTCCTCGTAGTAGATCCTGACGGGCTTTAATTTCTTTCCTTCGCCGTCAATCCCTGTATAAGTCACCTTAACCTTATAATTTGTTCCTGCTGCAACGGGGATCTCAGTGGTGATATTTTTCTCGATCACCTCTCCGTACTCATAAACCATTACATTTGTATCTGTCTCCGAAGCATATGCTTTCTCGACCCTTAACATCATTACCGCGCAGAGCATAAGAAGCCCTGCCTTTACAATTCTTCTCATCTTCATCTTCACATTATCCTTATTGTCAAAATTTTTAGCCTAAATGTTTCTGCTGTTTTGTTTTTTCTTTAACCTCCTTATCTGTTCCGTTTTAAGGTTGGTATTGTAAAAATCCTTGGCAGAACATCCCGCTCTTCCGCCACCCGCACAGGCACAGGCACAAGCGCAGGCACAGGCACAGCCTCCGCCGCCATGAAAACCGCTGCCGGTGGACCGAGATACCGGTTTTCTGACCACATAGGGTATATAATGCACTCTGACATAGGTATTGGGCATACCGGCGTAAGGATGTAACCCTTCCGAAGTATATGACTCCGGTTTTTCTATCTTTTCTTCTTCAATGGTCTCTTCGCTTTCAATGAAGCTTCTTCCGCAATACTCGCATTTTTCGGCGTTTTCCGGCCTTGCCGCACCGCAGCCCTGACAGGTGGGATAATACTTGACCAGCGTCCTCTTTATCTTTCTTCGGGTCTCTGTCTCAAAACCGGTACCGTTGTTATATCCTGTAATCTTGAATACTACCATGAACAATAAAACGATGCCCCCCAAAAACATGATCATTCCCGCCAGGAATGGCCCGTCACCATCATCGGAAGCCTCAAATTCTTCATAGGTCTTGGACATATCAAAGCCAAAGGCATCATTTTTATAGGTCACACGAACCTCAGGGAATTTTTCCCCTTCTGCCATGTTTCTTTCAGTCCATGTCATATAACCGTTTTCATTGATCCCGCTGCGGTTAAACTGTATAGCCTTATCCGCATTCCATCTGACTTCCAGCCTGTCTACGGGGATCTCATCAAACCAGCCGGGGATAAAGCAGTACACCGTCTCTCCCTCGGTCAGCATGTTCACCTGATACATATAATCCTGATGTACAGTAAAATCGAATTTAACGATCTCCCCCTCTTCGTAACTGTCCTTAAAGTCTATGCGCACATAGCTGCCACTGTCCGAGTAGTAGCCGATATCTTCGATATTGTCTGTCAGCGCCTTACAATCCAGCATGTGGCTGTTGGGGATACCGATCTTCACCCACTCCAGCTCTCCGATGGAATCGTTCAACACTTTCCATTCTATATGGTATTTAAGCATCAATGTAGCGTCTTCGTTAACATCCACGGTTACCGTATAATCCAGGATCTCATCGTCCGGCCCCGAAGCATATGCTTTCTCGACCGGCAGGAGCATAAGGCTCAGGATCAATGTCAAAAGGATCAAAGCTTTTTTCTTCATCACTTTACCCTCCTTAAAGGACATTTTCCGGCCATAAGCGCCGAATAATCCCGATGTTTCCTACATTCCGGAGAATTCCATAATGTATTCCAGTCCGTTTCTAAAAAGCTTCCCAGAGATTCTCCAGAAAGCCAGCTCTGACACGGAACCACATTTCCTCCGGGGGTTATGGCCATATTGCTGAGGCAGGCTCCGCAACTGGGCGCGATTAAAGAAAGATTATTAAAGAACTCATCATCTGCCCAGCCGGGAGAAGTAAAATTGATCTCCATACCGTTGGCAAAGGCAAAGTCTGTTGCCGCAGCCAGTACCTCTTTTATCTCTTCCTCGCTTAAGGTAAGTTCCTCGGATTCACTCTTTAGGGCATTTCCGGTGGTAATAAGGCCGGAACAGGTAACATAGGTCACACCCTTGTTTTTAAGATGTTCCAGGGTCCTCACATAGTCTTTGTTCAATGTACAAAGGGGCGTGTTTATGCTTAAATTGAGCCCTGCCGCAAGAGCATTGTCTATGGCAGCATCCGTTTCTTTAAAATGCTTTGCACCCACAAGGCGGTCATGGATCTCCTCCTCGCAGGAATAATAGGTGATCTGCAGACTGTCCAGTTCCGCTTCCCTAAGCTTTTCGCAATACTCCTTTGTAAGTTTTATACCATTGGTATTAAGTCTTGTTACAAACCACCTACCATAAGCGATAAGTTCAAAAAGATCCTCCCGCATGGTGGGTTCTCCTCCGGTAAAGGTAACCTGAGGCACTCCTATGGTCCTTAATTTGTCCAGTATCTTCTTCCACTCATCGGTGGACAGTTCCTTTTCTCCCGCATCCTTCTGTCCTGCGGCATAACAATGGACACAGCACTGATTGCAGTTCCAGTGTCCTTCCTTTTCCATGGCACTCACCATAATGTCCATACGGTGTGGAGCACGCATATACCCGGCATACCGGCCTATGTTCATATAGCCTATATCAGCGGTGACTTCTTTTCTGTAGGCCACTTGTTCAAAGGTTTCCATGATGGTTGAAATATCATTTTTAAACCTTTTTGCGGTGGTGAAGGGAAAGATCTTTTTCATGCTCCGGACAGTATTGTGCATGATCAGATCCACATCACATTCCGAAAGTTCTTTTCCGCTGTATTTGTTGACCTCTTTGATGAATTCGGCCAACAGGATGGACCAGGAGTAACCCACGGGGATGATATCCTGCCCGTTGATTATTGCCACTCCCGGAGCCGGCTTACCGCCCTCGTAAACCGGCGGTACCAGATGGATCCTCACCGCTCCCGGCCCCTTGGGGTTAAGAGTTGTGTGGAAAACTTCCGTAAAACACTCTCTAAGATACTTTTTATAATTCATGTTGACTCCTCCGACAGTCTGATATTCATGATCTGCTTTGCTTACCGCATTAAAAACATTACTGTTCTCACGCCTTCTATTTTACACTATATTCCTCTTGTAATAAAAGGCATATTGTTGCATAATGCCCGCGTTTTTTCCATAGCTCGTGAAGGGATTTTCTCCCTTATAATCCTCTTCGATGATCCTTTTGACCCATACATCCACCGGCACCCGAGCCGTGCGGCCGTAAGCGAAGAGCATTATGCAGTTGGCCACCTTATCCCCCACGCCTTTAACGGTCTTTAAAGTGTCTGCAAGCTCCTCGTCGCTTAAAGCCCTGAGCGCTTCAAGATCCACTTTTCCGTGAGCCACCTTCTCTGCAGCATCCCTTATGTATTCCAGCCTATAGCCCACACCGCAGGCGGAAAGGGCTTCCGTATCCGCTCTCAGCAGTTCCTCCGGCGTAGGAAAGGCATAATACCCGTCCATTTTTTTACCGAAGCCCAGGCATATCTTTTCTATACAGGTTTGAATTGCGGGTATGCTCTTTCTTTGGGAGATGATAAAGGAAACAAGCATTTCCCAGGGGTCCTGGTTGAGAAGACGTATGCCTGCTCCTGCTTCACAGGCGGCAGTCATAAACGTGTCTTTTCTTTTTACCGCTTCCATCCTTACTTTTTCATAATCCCTGTCCAGATCAAAGTAGTTTTTCCAAAAAGGATGGTTGCTTACGACCTTTTTAAAATCCTCATTGGCATTTAAAACTATCCTGTTATCTCGGGCAATAAATTCCCAGGTGTCATCGCCGACTTTTTTTGCCCGGAAGACCTGACCGCTTTCTGCGGTTTTTTTTAGGTCAAAATCCATCATTTTTTCTCACCTTTTGCTGTTCCTGTCAGGAACGTTAATTATACTCATTAGTTAAAGATAGCACTTATATTGTAGGAAATAAATAACAAAAACACAAGATAACGGTTAGTCCCAAAAGAAAATCTAAAGTTTTTTGTGCAATATTAACAAATTTGAGAACAGAAAATTAAATTTTATTGACAAAATCAACAAGTTTTGGTAATATAAGCAAGGTTGATACGGAGAAGGTATTTTCCAGAGAGAGAAGCGCGTCTATTAGGGACGTGGGAGGGAACTTTTATAAGAAAAAGGACACAACAAAAGCGCCGGCTAATTACCGTGGCTGCGGGGTGTGCCTTTTTTGTTTACCCAAGTTACTGCTCACCCCAAAAAACATATTTTATTTTTATTCGACAAACCCCTGCCTGCGTGCTATAATCTCTTAATTATAAAGGAGAAATGACATGACAACTACCGCTCTTATACTGGGAACAGTTTCAATATGCGTCGGGATCCTCGGCGGTTCGCTCTCACCCGTAGGTTTGATCTGCGGAATAGTGGGAATAGTGCTGGGTGCAATATCCATTAAAAGAGATCACCTTCTCATGGATACAGCCAAAGCAGGCTTCGTAACAAGTCTTGTAGGAACCGTGATATCCCTGGCGGCTACGATCATTGTCTACACGCTGCCCTTTATCGATCTTTCCGTGATATTTGATTTCATGGCAGGAAAATTCTTAAGATAAGTCAAAGAGCGATCGACTTTCATCGACCGCTCTTTTTTTCTTATCTATCTGTTATTTTTCATCTTTTGTGTTGATGGTAACGTTGGTGGCTTTTTCAAGTCCCTTTACGTTAATGTTCTTGTTAACCTTAGCATCGTAGGTCTCAGCCTTCATGATCTCGGTGATATCAAAACCGGTGGTTTCCTTAATGGTCTCGATAGTCTTTGCAAGAACCGAAGGAACATAACCGCCCATGGTTCCTACGCCGGTACCTTCGCCGCCGTTACCGTCGATGATGGTAACCTTGTCAATGGCTGCAAGAGGCTCTGCAACGGCCTTAGCCATTTCAGGAAGCTTGTTTACGATCATCTCTGTCATAGCAGCCTGACCGTACTTCTTCATAGCTTCTGCCTTTTTGTCGATAGCTTCCGCTTCTGCGATACCCTTTGCTGCGATGGCAGCTGCTTCAGCTTCACCCACAGCCTTGATACCTTCGGCTTCTTTCAACTTTGCATACATTTCCGCTTCGGCTATAGCCTTGCGTGCTTCTGCTTCTTTCTCCCTCTCGAACTTCTCAGCCTCTGCCTGCTTCATTCTTTCGAAAAGCTCGGCCTCAGCTCTCTGCTGTCTTGCAAACTTATCAGCTTCCGCTTTCTTCTTGACCTCAGCTTCCAGCTGCTGCTCTGTAACGGAAACCTCCTTCTGCTTAAGTTCGATCTCTCTCTCCTGACGGGCGATGTTGGCATTTGCCGTGGTGATCTCGATGGTCTTACGCTGCTCTTCCTTCTGGATCTCGTAAGCCGCATCTGCTTCTGCTTGCTTGATGTCCGCTGCCTTCTTCAGTTCTGCCTGCTTGATGGCCAGCTCGTTCTGTCTCTCGGCGATAGCCGTATCCGATGCTACCTTTGCATCGTTTGCCAGTCTTCTGGCTTCTGCCTCGGCGATAGCCACTTCCTTGTCCGCATTTGCCTTTGCGATGGAAGCATCCTTCTTGATCTTGGACATGTTATCCTGACCGAGTGCAACGATCAATCCGTTCTCATCTTCGATCTTCTGTATGTTACAGGAGATGATCTCAATACCCAGCGCATTCATATCCATCTGCGCCTTGGTCTGTACTTCGTCACCGAATTTCTTTCGGTCTGTGCAGAGCTCGCGGAGTTCAACGGTTCCGATGATCTCACGCATGTTACCCTGTAAGGAATCGGTGAGGGCATTGCATATGCGCTCCTCATTCATGTTAAGGAAGTTCTTCATAGCAAGTTTGATACCCTGATTGTCGG
>JAFSWD010000167.1 GCA_017444675.1 Lachnospiraceae bacterium | reverse complement strand
GATGTGATCAGGACAGCTTTTGAAGCAGATCGCAGCGATCCGCTTTTACTGCTCATGTTTATGCATTTAAGTCCTGCGCTCAGAGAGAACTATAAGCGCAGGTACGAATATGTTATTGAAATGCTGGAAAACGGCAGCAACAGTTCTCTGCTTTTAAGCGAAGCAGGAATAATGGTCAGGAACGATCCCAGACTTTTGGGAAAAGCCGGAAAAACCGAATGCCGGATAGTGCTTTTCATGATGGATTACAACATGATGACGGAGCAGGTCCTCACGGAATTTGTTTATCGCTGCCATGGCAACGAAAATTGCGATGCGCTTCAACTCAAGGTTTTAAGAAAACTATACGAGGAAAGCAGTGACAAGGATCTGCTCACAGCCATATGCAACAAGATCGTGTATCTGGATCTGAGAGACTCCAAATACCACGTTTACTTTAAAGATGCTGTGGAGGCACAGCTCAGTCTTACCAATATATTTGAGTACTACATGTTCACTTACGGAGAGGACTGCAACGATCCCATCGATCAGCCGGTGCTTTTGTATTTCGGATACAATTCCGTATTGCCGGAAGACAGAATGGCTATCCTGTACGCATATGCAGTAAGGGACAAAGAGGAAAACAAAGCCATATACAGAGCCTACTTAAAGAACATCGAGCAGTTTGCGGTCAATTCTCTTAAAAACAGAAAGATAAATAAAAATCTTGCCGTAATATATGCGGATGTGCTGAACAGAAATATGCTGGACAGCGATCTTGTAAACTGTGTTCCCGACGTGCTTTTTACCTATCGCGTGGAAATACCCGACGGTTCTTTTACACATGTATTGGTGACCAACAGTCAGGAAAAAGAGGAAAACAGATATCCTATAAACAACAATTGTGCGGATGTGATGCTTTATACCGAATCCTGCACCTGCTGGCTGGAGGATAAGGAAGGCAACCGGTATCTGCTCAGGGACGGAGGAAAATGCACCAGATATCTCCATATGCAGGATCTCCTTGCGGACTGCTATGATGCGGGGGCAAACAATCCCAGGTTATTATTGTACATGTGGGAGAAGAATCAGAGATACAATCAGAGTGAGGATTCATATATCTCTCTTCTCAAACAGATCTCGGGGATCAGGACTCTCAAGCCTCAAATGGCCAACATGTGCTGCTTTAAACTGGCGGAATATTACTATGACAATTATGAGGGCGAGCTTCTTGAGGCCTATCTCATGGATGTGAATGTCACCATGCTGGATGCAGAAAACCGTAACAGGGTGATCGAACTCATGATCGTGAGAGGAATGTATGATAAGGTCATAGAGTATGTAAACGAGTTTGGCTGTGAAAAACTGTCAATTAAGAGACTGTCCAAGCTTTGCCTTAATGCCATTGACGGCAAGAACAGCGAAAAGGACAAGGACAGCATAGTGGCCATGAGTCACTTCGCTTTCAGAAACGGTTCCGTTGATGACAGGCTTTTAAAGTATATAGTAGACAATTTCAACGGCACGACTCTTGAAATGTATGAGATCTGGAATGCGGCCAAGGAAGCAAACATCGATACTTTAAAACTGGAGGAAAACCTCCTGGCTCAGATCTTATTTACGGAAAGCTATGTTGAAAACACATTTTCCGTATTTAAGAGTTACTATTACAAGAATAATAACAGGAAGCTGGTAAGAGCTTTCATCTCATATACGGCATATAAATATTTTGTGTGCGGAAGATTGACGGAAGAAGAATTCTTTGAGGTATTAAGAACCGATCCTTCCCTTGAAAACAGCAGGATAGGCATACTGGCACTTTTAAAGCATTACAGCGAAAAGGAGTATCTTACCGCTGATGAAAAAGAATTTGCGGATTCTCACATAAGACAGCTCCTTCAGAAAAAAGTATTCTATGCTTTCTTTAAGGATTTTTCGAACAAGCTTTCACTGCCGGAGAGCCTTTTGGAGAGATGTTACATAGAATACAGGACCAATCCCAAAAAGGTGGTGTATATCCACTATTCTTATGACAAGGGCAGGGAATTTGCGGTGGAAGTAATGCCCGATGTGGGATACGGTATATTTACCAAAGAATTTATACTTTTCTACGGGGAAGTGCTTCAATACTTTATCACCGAATCTGACGGGGAAGGTGAAGAAATCACGGAAAGCAGATCTATCACTTATCTGGAGGATTCCATAGGAAGAGGAACGGGCACAAAGTATAACAAGATAAACAATATTTTGATCGCGGCGGAACTTAAGGAGGATAAAACCGTATTGCAGTATCTTGAGCAGTATTACCTTACGGAATATGCCATAAAGAGACATTTTAAACCGTTGTGATCATGATTCAGGGGTTAAGAGATGGCTTCATTAGTACTTGGAATGGATTTTTATGAAAAAGAGGTATATATAGGCCTTTGGAACGAGGAAGAGCACTCCACCAAAAGCTTTTCGGTACCGGGGAAATCGGATGGCGAACGTATACCTCTTTTTGTGGTGCCATTGAAGGACGGGACTTACATTGCCGGACACGAGGGGATAGCCCGGAGCATTTGTGACGGCTGCAACGGAGTGTCCCTGCTTTATGGGCAGAACGTAAAAGAAAAGGTGGAAGTGAACGGCAGTGAATACGATGCTACGGATCTTTTGGCGGGCTTTATCGGAGACGTCCTGAGTTCCGTAAGGAAATGCTTTGCCGGTGCATCTTTCTTAAGAATATGCGTTACCGGTGAAAGAATGAATCCCGAGGACGAGAGAAGGATCGGAGAAGCCCTGATCAAACTTGGATTTGAAAGAGACCGTTTCTTTATCATAAATCATGCCAATGCCTTTTTAAGATACATGATAGGTTCCGATGAACTGCGAAGAAGGCAGCGGGCGGTGGAGATCGATTCGGATACGGGAGGGACCGAGGTCTGCTTTTACAATCCTTCCGACAGGGGAATGGGGTTTCCGGCTTATGTTGAAAGGCTTGAAAACACCGGGATCCTGGGAAACAACATCCGGGATATTTCCGACAGCGACAAAAAGGCTGAAGCTTTCGAAAATGTGGTGAGTCTTGTTCTGAAACAGGGCAGAAACATAAATTGCATGTATGTTACCGGAAAGATGGCTGAGGACGACAAGATCAAAAACGTTCTGAGAAAATATGCCTCGGCCAGCATGAAGATATTTTCCGGACAGAACCTTTATTCTTCGGGAGCATGTTACAGGGCGCTGAACGAGAGGACAAAAGACGAGTTTTTAAGTGACGGTGAAGTGTTTCACAGTGTATCCGTGGAGTGTTACAAGGATGCGGTCATAGATGCGGTACCGCTTATAAGTTCCGGATGCCATTTGGATAAGGCCACCGGAAGGATATACCTGATACCGGACAATACGGATCGTATAGTATTCAGGATAAAGGATCTAAGAAACGGCCGGACAGAGGCTGTCAATTTCCCGCTTGAAGGGATGCTGCACAGAGAGAACAAGACCAACAGACTTGAAATAACCGTCAGATTTGTTGATATCAAAACCTTGGTGATCAAGGTGAGAGATCTGGGCTTCGGAGATCTTTACCCCGCAAGCTACAGAGTGTGCGAACAGACTATAATGTTGTAAAAGGAACGAAACGTATGGGCAAGATGATTGTTACCGTGGGTAACTATTCAAAAAGATCATATTTGCTGAAGAATTCGAAGCTGAGCATACATTCCATCGAGGAACTGTGCTATTGCATAATCAAGAATCCGGAGCTTTGCGAGGATTTTCTCTATGACAGGGACCTGCCAAACTTTATCGACGAAGAACTTGGGCTTAAGGAAAGAGCGAATCTTCTGGCCGATTGCATAGAAAGGGATGCGCCCTTAAAGGATCTGGCCACGGTGTGTTTTTGCTCCTGCGATTATCTGGTAAGGGAAGAAATAGAAGAGTTTGCCGAGGAACTGTCAAGGGCCGAGCGCAGCGAAAAGTGGATCAGGATCAAAAACAAGGCTGACAGTTACCTCTCTCTGGAAAATTACAAGAATGCGGTATTTAATTACAGAAGCCTTGTGAAGGATGCGGGAAGTTTAGGCATCAGCAGTGAGAACCTGGGAGATATATACCACAATATGGGCATAGCTTTACTCCACACCGAGGGCTTTGACAGGGCAGCGGAATGCTTCCGGATGGCCTACGAAATGAATAACCGGGAGGAGTCCTTAAAATCCTATCTTCTGGCCCTTAAGTTCGGCGAGAAGAATGAGGAATACAAGACGGCAATGGAGGTCTATGACATATCCG
>JAFSWD010000166.1 GCA_017444675.1 Lachnospiraceae bacterium | reverse complement strand
TGAAATTTTGTTCTTCGGTCAAAAGATAAAGTCTGCTGTCTCCCACATTGGCCACTGTAACAGTGTTTTTATCCACCGTACAGGCAACCAGCGTGGTTCCCATTCCTTTATATTCCGGAACGGAAAGGGATTTTTGATAAACATGCTCGTTAACGGTATTGATGATACTTTCAAATCCTCCCAGCAAAGTCTTGTATTTTCCCGCTTTAGCTTCTTTCAGAAAACACTCTACGCAAAATCGCGATGCATAGTCACCGGCTTTATGTCCCCCCATTCCGTCTGCCACGATATACAGACTGGGAAATCCGCCAATGGCTTCATCGCTTCTGTAAATAAAATCCTGATTTATCGCCCGTTGTCTCCCAATATCGGTTAAAGCTGCGGATCTCAAGTGTCACCCTCCATAAAACTTCTTCTCAACTGTCCGCATGCAGCATCAATATCTGTGCCCATACTCCTTCTAATAGTAACATTTATTCGGTTTTTTTCAAGTATATTTTTAAATTTAGAGATGTTATCCTCTCCCGATCTTACAAAGGATCTCTCCTTTATCTTGTTAATGGGTATCAGATTAACGTGACAATTACGTCCTCCGGCCAGTTTTGACAGCTTTTCCGCGCATGCCGGACTGTCATTTACGCCGTCTATCATACTGTATTCAAAGGTTACTCTTCTTGAGGTCTTTTCAAAATAATGGTCGCAGGCTTTTAAGATCTCTTCGATCGAAAAAGCTTTTGCCACCGGCATGAAAGTCTTTCTTATCTCATCATCGGGTGCATGCAGGGAAAGTGCCAATGTAACGGGTAACCCTTCATCCGCAAGCTTCATGATGCCCGGAACGATACCGCAGGTGGAAAGAGTGATATTTCTTACGCTTATATTCTTTCCTTTTTTATCCGATACCAGCCGTATAAATCTGATCACATTATCATAATTGTCCATGGGTTCTCCGCTACCCATAATAACAATGTTGGATATGGTCACCTCACAGCTTCTCTCAGCTTCATAAACCTGCTCCAGTATTTCGGAAGCAGTAAGGTTTCTTACGAGTCCGTCTATGGTAGACGCACAAAAAGCACAGCCCATCCTGCATCCGACTTGCGAGGAAACACAGATGGAATGTCCGTGTTTATAGGTCATTAAAACAGATTCTATCACCTGTCCGTCACTCAATTTGTAAAGGAACTTAACCGTCCCGTCGGAGGACTTTAAACTTCTGACCGCGGCTAACGCAGTAATTTCGTATCTCTCCGCCAACTTGTTCCTGAGACTTTTGGAAAGATCCGTCATTTCATCAAAGGAATTGACTCTTTTCACATGCAGCCATGAAAAGATCTGTCCTGCCCTGAAAGCAGGCTCTCCTATGGATCTCATCTCATTTTTAAGTTCATCTTCGTTAAGAGATTTTATATCGATCATATCTTTAAATCACCCGATAAGCTCATTTCCCAAGCACTGTACCTTTATTCACCTTATAACCTCTTAAGAACTCGGCGGTGGTCATCCGTCTTTTTCCTTCCAATTGAAGGCTGTTTATCTTAAGAAGCGAATCCTTGCATCTTACAACAAGGTGATCGGGAGTTACCTCTACCACAGTTCCTTCGGCAGCCGTCTTTTCTTCTTTCAGAAGATCTCTGTCCAAAACATCCCCGTCCCAAATCTTAAGAAGTCTGCCGTCGATGGATGTATAAGCCGTAGGCCAGGGATTTAACCCTCTTATAAGCCTCTCAAGCTCCGATGCGGACCTGCTGAAGTCCATTTTACCGAAGGATTTGTCCATAGTGGATACATAGGTAGCTTCACTTTCATCCTGAGGGATACGGGGTGCGGTCCCATTTTCTATCATGTCCAGCGCTTCAAGGAGCAGAGGTCCGCCTATTTCCGTCATTTTATCGTGAAGACTTCCTGCGGTTTCCTTTTCGCAAAGTTTTATCTCTTTGGAGATTATAATATCCCCTGTGTCAAGTCCCGCAGCCATATGCATGATGGTTACTCCGCTCTTTTCTTCGCCGTTTATTACAGCCCACTGTATGGGTGCAGCCCCTCTGTACTTGGGCAAAAGAGAAGCATGAACATTTATGCATCCGTATCCGGGTATATCTAAAAGAGCCTGCTTAAGTATCTTACCGTAAGCCGCAACACAGATAACATCCGGCTTCATTTCTCTTATAGTCTCGATAAAGTCGGGAGCGCTTGCTTTCTCCGGCTGTAGTACCCTGATACCGTGCAGAACAGCCAGTTGTTTTACCGGAGGTGCCACCATTTCGTGGCCTCTGCCCTTAGGCTTATCCGTTTGTGTTACTACAGCTGTAATCTCGTGTTTGCCGGATTCTATTAAACTTTTAAGAACACCGGCAGCGATCTCCGGTGTTCCCATAAAAACTACTTTCATGTAAGTTCTACTCCTGTGGTACTATTCATTTTCCTGCTCGAAGTTTGTATTTTTAAGATCCCCCTCAACCTTTTCAGTGTACATATGTCCGTGAAGGTGATCTATCTCATGACAAAATGCTCTGGCCAAAAGTTCTGTGCCTTCAACGGTGATCTCCTCCATGTTTTCATTAAGAGCCTTAACTATCACATGATTTGGTCTGGTAACAGTCCCCTGTTTTCCGGGAAGTGAAAGACAGCCCTCATCTCCGGTCTGTTCTCCGTCCTGTTCGATGATCACAGGATTGATAAGGACATACTGCTTTGAGCAATCCTCAGTCACGTCAACTACACAGATCTGCTTGAGTACTCCCACCTGAGGAGCTGCCAATCCGACACCGCCGGCTTCATACATGGTATCAAGCATATCTTCTATGAGGATCGATATCCTTTCCGTCATTTTTTCAACCGGCTTGCACTCTTTTGAAAGCACCGGATCCGGATACTTTCTTATATTTCTTATTGCCATAAATACTTCCTTTCTCTTGCGGTAAAACATCGCAAAACCTAATAACCTGTCATGGGATCAAAATCTGTCTGGCAGGAAATACCTGCTGCTTTGATCTCATCTCTGTATTTTTCCACTTCAGCACAGATGTCCGTAAGATAAGTGTATTCCTGTGCCTTAAAGTAAACTACATACCTGTAATTATCATTGATCTTGGATATTCCTGCGGGAGCAGGTCCTATCCTTACGATCTCTTTATTATCAACTATCGTTTTAAATTTGTCAATGATTTTTGCCGTAAGGGCATTTATGGCACCGCAGCATTTATCATCATCCCCGCCCGACAGAAGCAGAGCCATTATATGCCCGACAGGCGGATAACAAAGGTTCTTTCTGTATAATATCTCCTGTTCGTAAAAGGACAGATAATCCTGGTCGGCTGCGGTTACAATGGCATAATGTTCCGGCTTATAGGTCTGTATCACCACATTGCCCTTAAGGTTTGCCCTGCCTGCCCTTCCTGCAGCCTGAGCAAGGAGCTGGAAGGTTTTTTCGGCCGCTCTGTAATCCGTGGCGTGAAGAGACATGTCGGCTGCCAATATTCCCACCAATGTAACATGAGGGAAATCATGGCCTTTTACTATCATCTGTGTTCCTATTAAGATATCCGCTTCTTCATTGGCAAAGGAAGAAAGGATCTTTTCATAGCTTTCCTTATCCTTTGTGGTATCCGCATCCATTCTGAGAGTTCTGGCAGAAGGAAAAAGTTTCTTCACAGACTCTTCTATTTTCTGGGTTCCTGTGCCAAAGGCAGCTATGTAGGGAGATCCGCATTTAGGGCATTTCCCGGGCATCGGAGTCTCGTAACCGCAATAATGGCATCTTAAATAACCGTCTCTGTGCTGAGTTAAAGACACAGAACAATGAGGGCATTTAACAGCCTCTCCGCAGCTTCTGCAGGATACAAAACCGGAATAGCCTCTGCGGTTTAAAAACAGCATGATCTGTTCTCTCTTTTTAAGACGATCTTCCATCAAAGAAACCAGCTTAAGGGAAAATATGGTCCTGTTTTTATTCTTAAGTTCTTCTCTTAAGTCCACGATCTCCACTTCGGGTAAGGTTGCTTCCTTAGCCCTTTTGGTGAGTTTAAGCAGAGTATACTCCCCTTTTTGTGTTTTATTGTAGGATTCCAGGGAAGGTGTGGCAGAACCCAGCACAAGTGAAGCTCCGGTCATACGGCAGATCTCCTCAGCCACTTCCCGGGCATGATACTTGGGAACTCCTTCACTTTTATACGCCCCCTCATGCTCCTCATCTATAACTATGAGGCCCGGATTTTCAAAAGGCGTAAACAGAGCGGATCTGGGACCGATCATAATGTCTATGCTTCCTTCTTTGGCCTTCAGATACTGGTCATATCTTTCCCCGGGGGAAAGTTTGGAATTAAAAAAGGCCACTCTGTCTCCGAACCTCCGGGAAAATCTTAGCACAGTCTGAAAAGTCAAAGCTATCTCGGGTATCAGCACGATCACCTGTTTTCCGCTTTTTACGACGTGATCTATGATCTCCATATAGACTTCGGTCTTCCCGGATCCTGTAACGCCAAAAACAAGGTAGGTACCTCTTTTACCTGCCTTCATGTCGTTTATAACCCTTGACGCAGCCGCTTCCTGCTCATCGTTGAGTTTTACGGAAACATTTTTTCCCGTTTCATTAAACCTTTTATTCCTGTCTATCTTTTCACTTCTAACCTCCACAACCCCCTGTTTTTCAAGGCTGTTGATGGTGGCAGCGGAAATGTTCAGTTTGGATGATATAAGATCCTTGGGAAGCACATCATTTTCCAAAAGCTGGGATATGAGCCTGGCCTTTGCCACAAAATGCTTTTTTATGCTCTCATTAAGTATCTCCTCTGCCCGGGTTCTGTCGCAGGCAAGAGCGATCTCTGTTTTTACCGCGGGCCTGACGCTTTTTTTAACGGGAAGCACAGTCTTAAGCGTCTCGTTCATGGTCCCGCCGTAGTTGGTCTTGATCCAGGCCGCCAGTTCCAGCATCCTGCTGTCTATATCTATCCCGCGAGGAGCCAGCCCCAGAATGTCTTTAATGCGGCTTTCCTCAATTTTTGGCATGCAAGAAAGACCCACAACATATCCGGTCATTCCCTTCCTGTTTCCGAAGGGAATGTTTACTTTCGAACCGATCTTAACGGATGCTTGCAGGTCTTCCGGTATTCTGTATTGAAATGTCTTGTCGATATTCTCATGAGAGATATCGACGATAATGTCAGCGTATGTCATTTTGTCAGATCATTATAGAGCTCTTCATATTTTTTAGCCGAGGCGGTCCATGAAAAATCTCTGTCCATGGCCCTTTCCACAATCTTGTTCCAGGCCCTCTTTTTGCCGTAGAAGGTGTTCTCCGCGTAACGGATGGTCCTTAACATTTCATGCGCATTGTAGTTCATGAACGAGAAGCCTGTACCCTTGTTCTCATACTCATTGTAAGGCTCGACCGTATCCTTGAGACCGCCGGTCTCACGCACAATAGGTACTGTTCCGTAACGCATAGCCATCAACTGACTGAGGCCACAGGGTTCAAACAGCGAAGGCATAAGGAAGGCATCCGCCGAAGCATATATCTTGTGGGCCCTTTCCTCATTGTAATAGATGCTGGCTGAAACCTTGCCCTTATATTTCCATTCAAAGTGCCTGAAAAGATTTTCGTATTTCTGTTCACCTGTTCCCAGGATGACCAGCTGCAGATCCTCTGCACATATCTGCTCGATAACACAGTCCACAAGGTCAAAGCCCTTCTGGTCGGTAAGTCTGGATACTATGCCTACCATGAACTTCTTGTCATTAACTTCAAGCCCCAGCTCTTTCTGAAGATCTGTCTTATCCTTTTTCTTGTTTTCCTTAAAGGTCTTGCTATTAAAATGATGCTTTATAAATCTGTCGGTTTCGGGATTGTATTCCTTATAATCTATACCGTTAACAATACCTCTTAAGCAATTGTTCCTTGCTCTCATGAGACCGTCAAGCCCTTCGCCGTAATAAGCCATCTGTATCTCTTTTGCATATTGTTCGGAAACAGTGGTCACATAGTCGGCATAAACTATGCCTCCCTTAAGATAATTGGCGTCTCCGTAGGCTTCCAGCTTGTCATCCGTGAAATAATAGGGTGAAAGGCCGGCAATATCCATGACCGTCTTCTTGTTCCATATGCCCTGGAATTTAAGATTGTGTATGGTCATAATGCTCTTGATGCCGCGGTAGAACTCTCCGCCGTAAAAAGAGTCGTGAAGAT
Organism: Lachnospiraceae bacterium; assembly: GCA_017444675.1. Taxonomy (GTDB): domain Bacteria; phylum Bacillota; class Clostridia; order Lachnospirales; family Lachnospiraceae; genus RGIG3528. The sequence goes on along the minus strand of JAFSWD010000166.1, from coordinate 1,067 downwards.
AAACGGGAACCAGTCCTGTCTGCCAGTCATTGCAATGAATGATGTCAGGCCGGAAATTTATGAGCGGAAGTGCGGATAAAACCGCTCTGTCGAAGAAAGCAAATTTCTCAATATCCTCATATATGTTACCGTAGGGTTTTTCACCGTTAAAATAGTATTCGTTGTCTATTAAATAAAACCTGACATCGTCTATCTTGGTTTCAAGCACTCCCACATACTGTCTTCTCCATCCCAGATCCATATAGAAGCTGGTGACGAATTTCATATCGTCCTTGTATTTTTTGGAGATGGCTTTGTAATTGGGGATGATGACACGGACATCAAATTTCTCCTTATCCGTATACCTGGGAAGTTCCCCCACAACATCGGCAAGACCGCCCGTTTTGATAAAAGGTACACATTCTGAGGCTACGAGTAAAATGTTTTTCATGAATTCAGGCTCCTTGATTTCTTTATTTCACAGGCAAGAGAGATCATCTCTCTTGCATTTTCTATCACAGCATTGGTTATTTCAGCTCCGCCCAGGATCCTGGCAAGTTCGGATATCCTGTCTTCGGGATCCAGTTCACGTATCTCTGTCTTAACACTGTCTTTGCCGTTAGTCTTTTCTATCACATAATGAGAATCAGCCATGGCCGCTATCTGTGCCAGGTGGGTGATGCAGATGATCTGATGGGTTCCTGCCAATAATCCCAGCTTTTCAGATACCTTCTGGGCTGTTCTTCCGGAAATACCCGTATCTATCTCATCAAAGATAAGACTGGGTATCTCATCCTTATCTGCCAATACCGTTTTGATCGCCAGCATGATCCTTGAAAGTTCACCGCCGGAAGCCACTTTTACCAGTGGTTTCATAGGTTCTCCGGGATTTAAAGATATCATGAATTCATAGGAATCCCGTCCGTTGGAAGTAAACTTTTTAAGTTCTTCCCATCTGCATTCAAACTTGGCCGCCGCAAAATTCAGACTCTTAAGTTCTTCATCTATGCCTTTGGAAAGGATGTCTGCCGCTTTCTTTCTTAAGGTGGAGATCTTATCGCAGATCTTTAGGCATTCATTTCTTTCCT
>JAFSWD010000165.1 GCA_017444675.1 Lachnospiraceae bacterium | reverse complement strand
GTTGATCTCAATGATCCTGTCGGCTATGAGGTTGGTCATCTCCTCGATCTTACCCTTAAGCTCGCCGTTTACTTCTGCCGGTGTGGTCTTTTGCTTTATGCCCATTATATCCACATAGGGAATGGACTTCTTTTTGCTGCAGGCAGCAAGCTTAATGCTTTCCGCAGTGTTAAACTCCACCAGATGGGCGGCCGCCACCACCTCGGTAAGCGCATCACCCGCCATGGGTATCATACCGTACGCGGTAATGCTTCCGTCCTTTGTAATACAGATATCGCTTGTACCCGCGCCCACGTCCACCAGCGCTATATTTAAGAGCCTGAATTTCTCCGGAATGGCAACAAGAATAGCCGCTATGGGCTCAAGTGTAAGGTTGTTCACCTTAAGCCCGGCTTTTTCTACAGTTGTGTACAAGCCTTCAATGACCTCATCGGGAAGGAAGGTAGCCAAAACATCGGCTCCTATCTTTGATGCTTTATGATCCAGCAGACTGGACATCTGAAAATCGTTCAGATAATAATGTACCACGGTGTAGGCAACACAGTAATAGTTTATCTTTTCCTCCCGGGCATCTGCCTTGATAGCGGCATACGCCTTCTCTACGCCCAGAAGTTCCATCTCTCTGATATTTACATCTTTAACATTTATCTCTTCGGGAAATTCCTGATCCACTCTTACGGTAACAGTCTTAAGCACACGTCCTGCGGCAGCTATGCACACATCCGTAAGTTTCGTGCCGCCCAGCTGCTTTTCAAGACTTCTCTTTACCTGCTTTACGGTCTCTGTAACCTTGCCTATGTCATGGATCTGTCCGTCCATCATGGCGCGGGTTTCATGCATTTTCACTTCTTGCGCGACTACGGTAAAACCGGTTGCGTTCTTTTTGTATCCCACGGTTCCGACTATACTTCTGGTACCGATGTCGAGACCGAAAACATATTGATCCGCTTTGCCCATCTCAAGACTTCCTCCCTTAAAATCTAACAAATTTTAATTTTATCAATTTTATTGTATCGCGTCAAGAAGCATTATCCTCTCATCCGCTTCCTTTTTCCAAGTTTCGGAACCGTCGTGATTCTCAAGAACAAAAGTAGCCCCTTTTCTGAATTCTTCCTCGGAAAGCTGGTTTTCAAAGATCTCTTTTATCTTTTCCACGCTCCAGTCTCTGGAGGCTCTGATCCTGCTGATACGTTCCTCTTCATAGGCATATATGTACCAGACATCGTCACATAGTTTGCTGATGCCGGACTCGATAAGAAGGGCCGCTTCTATGATAAGCACCTTATGATCCGATGCCTCCATCCTTTTTAGTACTTCTTCTGTGACCCGGGGATGAGTGATCTCATTCAGCCTTTCAAAACCTTTGGGAGAATCCTTTACCGCAAGGGTAAGAGCTTTTCTTGAGATCCTGTTACTGCCCGGCTCCATAATGCCTTTACCGTATTCTTTTAACAAAGGCTCATAGGTGGCGCCTCCCGGTTCCATAAGCTCATGAGCGATGACATCGCAGTGGATGAATTCTCCGTCGTGCCCGGACATGATATATTCCGCCACCGAGGATTTTCCGCTTCCTGCGCCTCCGGTAAGTCCTATTATTATCTTGTTCTCAAATCTTCTTTTCATATCAATGAGCTGCGTCCCAGTTTTCTCCCGCAGCCACGGAGACTTCAAGTTTAACGCGAAGATCCGCCGCCCTCGTCATCTCATCGCTTACAAGCTTCATTACCTCATCCTTTTCTTCGTTGGGTACTTCAAGCAACAATTCATCATGAACCTGAAGAAGGATCCGGGAGCTTAATCCTTTTTCCTTAAGAGCCCGGTTAACGTTTACCAGGGCGATCTTCATTATATCCGCAGCAGTTCCCTGAATGGGAGAATTCATAGCGATCCTTTCTGCACCCTGACGCACCATGAAGTTGGAGGACTTGATCTCGGGAATAGGTCTTCTTCTCTTATAAAGAGTAATTGCATATCCCTTCTCTCTGGCCTCTGTTACCAATGAGTCCAGGAATTCCTTTATGGCGGGATAGGTGGCAAAATACTGGTTTATATAACCTTCTGCTTCTTTTCTCGAAACCTTTATCTCCTGTCCGAGGCCAAAGGAACTCATACCGTAGATGATACCGAAATTTACGGCCTTGGCATTGCTTCTCATTTCCTTTGTAACTTCCTCCGGCGGTATGTTAAATACCTTGGCGGCAGTTATCCTGTGTATATCCTGACCTTCCGAATAAGCGGATATAAGGCTTTCGTCCCCGGACATATGAGCGAGAAGCCTCAGCTCTATCTGGGAATAGTCGGCATCCACAAAACAGCATCCATCTTTCGGAACAAACATCTTTCTGATCTCTCTGCCGGATTCTCTTCGAACCGGGATATTCTGGAGATTTGGATCCGCACTGCTGAGTCTGCCGGTCATGGTAACGGTCTGATTGAATTTTGTATGTATCCTGCCGTCCGGGCATATATATGCTCCAAGGCCGTCGGCATAGGTACTTTTAAGCTTTGTAAGTTCTCTGTATTTAAGGACTTTATCCGCTATGGGATCTTCATATCTTAATTTTTCAAGCACATCGGCCGCAGTGGAATAGCCGCTCTTGGTCTTTTTCCCTCCCGGGAGTTTCAACTTTTCAAAAAGCACTTCTCCCAGCTGCTTGGGTGAGTTAATATTAAATTCAAAACCCACGCTCTTATATATGTCCTGCTCTTCCTCTTGTATCCTGGAATTAAGGAATCTTCCGTATTCCACAAGCGCATTCCTGTCAATGCCTATGCCTTCAACTTCCATTTCTCTTAAATCGAAAAGAAGAGGCATTTCCACAGTCAGGAAAAGATCCAGCATTTCCTTTTCCTTAAGTTCGTTTACAGCCCTTTCATATCCGGCAAAAACCGCATGTGCATAATGTCCCAGAAGTTCGACAGCTTTTTTTAAAGTCTCCCGTAAAAAGCTGTTGTCAAGGAAAGCTTCAGCAAGAGTGGTTTTTCCGAAAACCTCCTTTACTTCCGGCAGAGTTTTACCCAAAAGATCTCTGGCTATATCACATTCGGTATAGGAATTTTTACCGGGATAAAGAAGATAACAGGCAACGGCCAGATCTATGACCTTATCCTTTATATCCGTGAACTTTTCAGCCGCCTCCTTAATATCACAGCAGGCAAGTTTAACATCTTCCTTTACCAATCCGGTAAGTTCCTTTAAAAATACCTGCTCATCGGATCTGGTATTGATCAGAAAACAAAAGGCTTTATTTCCTCTTTCGACAGTTCCTGCCACCAATTCTTTGCCGAATCCGTCATCCGCTTCGCAGGCCGCAAAGGAAAATGCTGCCCAGGGGCTCTTTTCTTCCCTCAATTCCTCAAAAGCAGCCTTATAGCCCGATACATCTTCGATCGTGATAAGGTCCGGTTCAAGTATCTCTGTTTCAATATCATTTGCTCTGACTTCTTCCCTGGCTTCCTCGGAAAATCTGTTTAAAAAAGACTTAAGTTCCAGATCCTTACATATCACATATGCTTCAGGTGTAAAGATATTTCCGAGTTTCGCATCCTGAAGATCAAAATCCATGTCACAGTCCGTCTTTATGGTGGCGAGCCACTTGCAGAAATAGGCATCTTCCTTGCCATTCACCAGCTTGTCGTGATTTGCGCCTTTTATCTTATCCAGATTTGCATATATGCCGTCCAAATTTCCAAATTCCTGCAAAAGCTTGGTGGCGCCGACTTTGCCTATGCCTTCCACACCCTTGTAATTATCGGAAGGATCACCCATTATAGCTTTAAGGTCAATAATAAGAGAAGGGCTTTTCAGGCCGAATTCAGCCGCAAACTCCTCGTTATTGTAGTCTTTTATCGTAGTCTGCCCCTTAGCTGTGGATGGTATCCTTACCTTTACCCTGTCGGTTGCCAGTTGCAAAAGATCCTTATCGCCGGAAATAACGGTTACTTCCAGTCCTTCCTCCGAACACCTGCGGGCCACTGTGCCTATAAGGTCATCCGCCTCGTAGCCGCCTTTTTCCATAACAAAAATTCCCATGGCTTGAAGCAGGTCATGCAGAAGGGGAAATTGAGAGATAAGTGCTTCCTCCATGGGTTTTCTCTGTGCCTTATATTCTTTAAAGCTTAAATGTCTGAAGGTGGGTTCGGGAACATCAAAGGCTATAGCCATGTATTGAGGCTTTTCCTCTTCCATAAGTTTAAAAAGGATACTTAAAAACCCTTTTATACCGTTTGTGTGCTGTCCCTTTGACGTGGTCATGTCCGGCAACCCGAAATAGGCCCTGTTTACTATGCTGTTACCATCTATAAGTACGATCTTATCCATATTTTTTTCCTTCCCTTATTACCTGCTCCTTTAAAACAAAGCGCCCCTCAACAGCAAAGATCCCAGGATCCCAAGTCCTCCGAACAAGGCCAGAAATGCAATGATCCAGTTTCTTCTGCTCACTTTTCTGCTGTACTCCTCGTCCTCGATCCTCTTAAGAAGCACGTCCACCGTCTGGGGTATATTGGAATCCCCGTATTCGTTCAGATACCTGACTGTGGTATAAAACATAAAATAAGCCTTCAGTTCTTCCATACAGGACGAACATTTTCTTACGTGCTTTACGAAAGCAAGCTCCGTTTTATAGGGAAGCTCTCCGCAGATAAACTCTCCGTTCAACTTTTGTATCTCACGACAATCTGAAGGAAAATCGGGTTTTATTTTTTTGTGAAATCTCTGTTTTTTCATATTAAGATTATAATTTTTGCATGTGACATTTGCAAGGGAAAATCTTTAAAAAGCGGTTGAATTTAATTATGGTTTGTGGTAATATACACCCGTTGCTGGTGTGGCGGAATGGCAGACGCAACAGACTCAAAATCTGTCGGGGGCAACTTCGTGCGGGTTCAAGTCCCGCCACCAGCATTGATCCTTAAGTTCATTTATTTCAAGGGAGGTAAGGGTATGGAGATCGTATTACGTAACTTAACCGAAGATTATGTAATGCTAGTTTATAATGAGATATCTTCCACTCTTGATTGCTGCAAATGCGATCAGTGTCGACTTGACGTGATCTCTTATGCATTGAACAGGCTGAAGCCCAGATATGTGGTTACTTCCGAAGGTGAGCTTATGACAAAGCTTTGCGAATTCGATTATCAATTCGAGACCACCGTAATATCCGAGCTTACAAAGGCGGCAAAGGTAGTTAAAGCAAATCCCCGCCACAAATTGAATAAAGATGAAAACAAATAAAAAATCCCGTTTAAAAACGGGATTTTTTTACTTATTATGCTTCCTTTTCTTTCTTGCCCCACATTCCCTTCTTCTTGAGCTCTATGTAATCTGCATAGGCCCTCTCAAGGATCTGTTTCTCATTGGCAAATTTAAGGAGATGAAGCGCTTCATGGTATTTGTAATATCCGGAATCCATGAAATATTCCTCTCGTTGCGGTTTGCTATAGTAGCTTTCAGATGACATAAGATACCAATGTACATCCTTTGATACCGTATCCTGTTGAGCAGAAAACGTGTATGAACTTTTTCCGACGTATTTAACTATTGTCCCGTCAGCACCTGTCTCTTCTTTTACTTCTCTCAGCGCGGTCTGTTCATGCTCCTCGCCGTGCTCGACGGTTCCTTTCGGCAAAACCCATCCTTCATACTTGTTTTTGTAATTCTTGTACAGAAGAAGTATCTTTCCTCTAAAAATAACAACACCGCCACAGCTCGTTGCTTCAACCATCGCAATGCCTCCGTAGGTGTTATAAATACTTAAACTGAACTCAGTATACATCATTTACGATTTCCTTGCAACCAAAAACTTTTCCGCGAATTAGAAGGCTTTATTTTATTGTTTCTTTGGTTTACAAAGTCTTATCAACCATTTATAATCTACTTCGAACTACGGGCAAAAGCCCGAAACAAAAGGAGAGAAAAATGGGATTATTAATTTTTGGATTATTTGTAGTTGTTATTGCGATCGTAGCCGGTATCGCCATGAAAAACAGCAGAGCCGGAATGGCAGGTAAGATCATCAGTGTAGTCGGTGCTATCGTCGGTCTCGTATTCATCATCATGAGCTGTTTCGCCACCGTGCCCACAGGACACACAGGTATCCTTACCACCTTCGGTAAGGTTGAAGACACAACCTATGAAGCAGGTGTTCATTTCATCCTTCCCTGGCAGAAAGTAGTGAATATGGATAACCGTGTACAGAAGCTTACCAAAGACATGGAAGCCTTCTCCTCCGACATTCAGGAAGTTTCCCTCATCTACACCTTGAACTATCGTATTGAAAGTTCACAGGCTCAAAAGCTTTATAAGACAGTCGGTACCAATTTCGCTACCACCATCATCGAGCCCAAGATCGAGGACGCGGTTAAGACCATTACCGCTCAATACAATGCCGAAAACCTTGTTTCAAAAAGAGCCGAGTTGGGTGATAAGATCGAGAATCTTCTTACCGAAAGCCTCGCTTCCTACAACATCGTTGTTACAGGCACAGCAGTTGAAAATCTTGACTTCACCAACGAATTCACCAATGCCGTTGAAGCAAAGCAGGTAGCCGAGCAGAACAAGATCAAGGCTAAGACCGAGCAGGAACGTGAAACAATGGAGAAAGAGGAAGAATTAAAGCGTAACGAAGCAGCCGCACAGTCAGCAGCCAAAGTAGCAAAAACCGAAGCTGAAGCCGCTGCTGAAGTAGCAAAGATCCAGGCAAACGCAGATCTGGAAGTTTCCAAGATCCAGGCCGATGCAGCCGAATACGCAGGTCAGAAGGAAGCAGCCAAGAACAAGGCCATTTCAGAGTCCATCACCGATGAACTTCTTGAGTACAATTACATCCTTCAGTGGGACGGAAAGCTTCCCGAAACATATATGGGAACCGATAAAGTAACTACCATCCTGGACATCACAAAGTAATCATAGAAATTTTGAGAGTTAAATAAGCCTGTTGTACGAGGTGATGAGCCTTTGGGTGAGCCTTTGGGGACGGGGTTCGGGGGTGATGAGCCTTTGGGGACGGGGTTAGGTGATGAGTCTTTGGGTGAGCCTTTGGGGACGGGGTTAGGGGGTGATGAGCCTTTGGGGACGGGG
>JAFSWD010000164.1 GCA_017444675.1 Lachnospiraceae bacterium | reverse complement strand
CCTCTAACCCCGTCCCCAAAGGCTCAAAAAGTGAACCTCTAACCCCGTCCCCGGGTGTCAAAAAGCGAAACCCTAACCCCGCCCCCAATTGCTCAAAAAGTGAAACCCTAACCCCGTCCCCAATGGCTCATTTTGGCAGATTCAGATATTCGGTGGGAGCGATGCCTTCCACTTTTTTAAATACTTTACTGAAGTAGAAGGAACTTTCGTAGCCCAGCATGTCTGCGACCTCGTAGACCTTGTAAGTGCCGGTGGAGAGGAGTTCCTTGCTTTTTTTGATCTTGCAGGAATTCACATATTCCGAGAAGCCAAGATCGCTGTATTTTCCGAAAAGCTGGGAAAGGTAGTTGGGACTGATACCGAAGGCGGCAGCTACCTTGTCCAGAACCAGCTTTTCCTGAATGTGCTGTGAAATGTATTTTTTAACGTTGCTAACGATGTGGTTCTTGTGATCGCTCCTGCGGGCATCAAAAACCGCGCTCATGCTGTCTCCGAAGTAGGAGAGCCAGTGAACGATCTGCTCCACATTGTTCTGGCGGTAAAGGGAACGATAGCCCTCCGGGGAATCGGAAAACATCCGGGAAAGCAGGTCCTCACCGTCGGGGAGAAGGGAAATGGCCATATAAAGGATGTTGGAAGCAGCGTCCAGAGCCTGAACGTAGTCGTTGGGATGCTCGGAAAACAGGGCGCAGAGGCTGTCGATCAGCTTTTTGAGCTCGTTGGAATCGTATTCTTCGAAAGCTTTGGTCAGGGAATCCTTGAAAAGGCTCATGTTAAAGGAAGCGTGGGCATGTTTGTCGGAAGGCAGCTTTTCGAAGCACACGATGGGGGCGGCGGCAGTGGCCTGAACCAGCGCCATACGGGAGCTACGGTAGGATTCGCCGATGGCAAGGGGGTGGGTCTCCACGGTACCTATGCCGCAGGTGAAGCTGACCTTGTAGTACTTGAACACAGCCTCGCTGATGCCGGAAAGTATGCCGGGGAGCTTGTCACCGTCGGAATCTCCGCAGAAGATGAGGACGAAGTGGCGCATGTCAAGTGCGATGCAGAAAGCAGGCATATATTTTTCCGACAGCTCTCCGATCATGCTGATGGAGGAACTGAAAAGGGACAGCTGCCTGTCGTAGGGCATGGAGTCCGTGTCGGTGCCGGAAAGATAACCGGTACAGCAGATATATGCCTTGGAGTTAAAGTTGAGGCCCAGCTCCGTGCGCTGCAGCTCAAACTGCTCGGCGGATTCGAAGAGGTTATTTAAAAGGCGGATGAAGAATTTGTCCCTAAAGGGCTTGGCCAGCGCGCGTTCCGAAGTCTGGAGCTCACGCTTTTTTTTGATATCCTCTATTACTCTTGTGACCGCATCCTCAAGCATAGGCGGTGACAACTCCAGCTTTACCAGATAGTCGGAAACACCGTAAACTATGGCCTGGCGGGCAAGGCTGAATTCCTCGTAGCTGGTGAGGAAGATGAAGTGGGGGTCGTTGTCGCCGTAGAGCTCTCGACAGCGGCGCACCAGTTCCAGACCGTCTATGACCGGCATTTTGATGTCGGTGATGACGATGTCCGGATGCTGCTCGGCAATTATGTCCAGGGCCACACGGCCGTTGGGAGCGGTGGCGATAACCTCGGTATCCAGTTTATTCCAGTTTAACATGGACTTGACACCAACCTGTACAAGGGGTTCGTCATCCACTATAAGAAGTCGGTACATTTTTTCCTCCGTGATGTATGATCATATCTGTTTTTTGGCGGGTATCCTGACGGTCATGACCGTGCCTTCGCCTTCCACGCTGGAGATGGTGATCCCCGCGGGTTCCCCGAATTCGAAGAGAAGACGACGGTTAACGTTGTAAACACCGAATTCCCTGAAGAAATCGGACTTGTTCTCCGTCCTGTTTTTAAGGATGGATTCCGCTTTTTCCCTGGGCATGCCCACACCGTCATCAATAACGTCTATGCGGATCATGTTGTTCTCGTAATAGAGATGAACGGTGATATTTCCTGCGCCCTTGGGCTCAATGCCGTGGAAGATGGCGTTTTCCACCAGAGGCTGAAGCGTGAATTTCACTATGCTGCAGTCCTCGATGGCAGGATCGTCCACCTTTATGTCCACGTTTATGGTACCGCCGTAGCGGTAACTCTGAATGGTGCAGTAATCTCTCAGAAGAGACAGCTCTTCCCGGATGGGAACGTTCAGGGTGGCGCCTTTTGAAAGACTTTTAAGGAGCTTCGCAAGAGCGGTGGTCATTTCGGCGATACCCTCCGAACCCTGGATGGTGGCCATCCATTTAATGGAATTTAAGGTGTTGTATATGAAATGAGGATTGATCTGGCTTTGAAGCATCTTGTATTCCAGATCGTTCTTCTCCTTTTCGCTTGCAATACGCCGTCTCATGAACAGCAGAACGGCAAATGTTATGGCGACGACTACGGAAAGAATGGCGAGCCACATGAAAAGCTGCCTTGTGTGAAGCTGCCGCAGGGAAACACTGCAGGAAATGGTACAGCCGTTGGCATCTATGGGAATGGATACCAGGATAGTGGAAGTTCCTGTGTGATCTGTGACGCGGCTTACAACCGTATCCGGCATCAGGGCCGCATCCTTAAGGGTCTCGTGGACCATGAAGCCTTCAACTTCGGTCAAAGCGTTATCTTTATAGCTGTAGCAGTGATCCGGAAGATTCAGGTAAATGTGGCTGTCCTCCTCGATCCGGTATCTTCCGAAAGCATCGGTAAAAAGTGCCGAGGACAGTTCCATAAAGAGGCAGCCGCCGGTGGCGGAATTAAACCTGTAGGTAATGGGCCTTACAATGGGGAGGATCTGTATGCCGTTCTTATAAAAAGGATCCTTTATGAAGCCCGTGGAAAAGTCGTAATCCGGAGCGTTTATCAGCTTCGTGAAAAAAGGCTGGGAAGGTAATTCCCCGGAAATGTTCACGGTGGAAGAGTAGGTGGCGTTTACGATCTGTAAAAAGTGATTGCCCGTTACCACAGCCATTCTCGGAATGTAGCCGGAAGAGGAATTATTGCCATATTCTTCCGCGATACGGTCATAAGTGGCTACTGACATTACAGAGCCGGGTGTGGGATTACTGTCGATGTAATCCGCAACCGCCGAGCTGCCACGACAGAAACGGACGAGACGATATATGTTTGCCATATGGGAATCGATATTGTCGGAAACCAGACGGAGCGAACTTTCCGTGGAGCGGATCAGGCTCTTTTCGAAATAATTTTGGAAAACAGAATAACTCACGACTGTGATAGTGGTGCAGATAAGTATCAAAGCCGTGATGGTAAAGGAAATTATCTTGTTTTTAAACCTGGCGTGGCGGATCAATTTTTTCATAGCGCTATTTTACACCAAAGAGCTTTTTATAACAATAAATCTAAAAAAATGGCAGACAATCTAAAAAAATTCCATGACGAAAAAGGGACGTATATGAAGGAAAAAGCAAAGAAATATAATTATTTCCATTCTTCTCTTTTAAAAAAGGGAATAAAATAAGACCGTAACTTACTCTCGGGAGGTCCGGGAGAGGATAATATGATTAGAGGAGGCTTTTTTATGAAGAAAAGAATTGTTTCGGTTCTTATGTGCGCGCTCATGGCAGTTTCATTGCTTGCGGGATGCGGTCAGAAGGACGGGGGCTCCGATAGCGGATCGGGCTCAAAGGGAAATGTTACTCTTAAGTGGGCTATCTGGGATGAGAGCACCACACAGTACTGGGGCGACATCAAGAAGGCATATGAAGCAGCTCACAATGGCGTGACCATCGAGATGGTAGACCTTGGGTCGACAGATTATATGACTGTTCTTGCAACAGAACTTTCCGGATCGGGATCAGACTTCGACGTTGTTACTATCAAGGACGTTCCCGGCTATGCAACATTGGTTCAGAAGAACGCCATCATCGCACTTGACGACTACATCAAGAAGGATAAGGTAGATCTTGCCAAGTTCTCCGGCGCTACAGATCAGGTGCTCGTTGACGGTAAGCTTTACGAACTTCCTTTCCGTAACGATTTCTGGGTAATCTTCTACAACAAGGACATCTTTGACAGAGCAGGCGTTGCTTATCCTACAAACGACATGACATGGGATGAGTACGATGCACTTGCAAGAAAGGTTACAAACACCACCTTCGGTAAGCAGGTATACGGAACACATTATCATACATGGAGAAGTACCGTTCAGCTTTGCGCTATGCTTGACGGCAAGCACACCATCCTTGACGGCAACTATGACTTCGTAAAGCCCATCTATCAGATGGTTCTCAATCAGGAGAAGGACGGCGTTTGCAGAAAGTATGCAGATCTTAAGACAGAAGGTCTCCACTACTCGGCAGCATTCTCCGGCGGCGACGTAGCTATGATGAATCAGGGTTCATGGTTCATTTCCACACTCATCACCAATATAAAGAAGGGTGAATATGACTCCAAGCTTTGCGGTAACTGGGGTCTTTGCAAATATCCTCACGCAGCGGGCGTTGAAGCAGGTTCCACACTCGGCACCATCACAGGCCTTTCTGTAACATCGGCTTCCAAGAATAAGGACGCTGCATGGGATTTCGTAAACTGGGTAAGCGGTGCTGAAGGAGCTGCAGTTATGGCTTCCAGCGGTAACTTCCCCGCATGCATGACAGCTGACGTTAAGAAGGCAATCACTTCTATCGAAGGATTCCCTACAGATCAGCAGAGTAAGGATGCTCTTGACGTTTCCAATCTTTACCTTGAGGTTCCTTACGGAAATCATGTTTCCGAGATCAACTCCGTTCTCGATTCTTATCACGGCAGCATCATGACCGGTGAAATGACCATCGACGAAGGCGTTAAGGCAATGAACACAGAAGTTGCCAAGATCCTTGGAAAGTAATAAAATCAGATAAACAGTCCCCTCACTCTGTTCCAATCGGAGGGAGGGGACGATTTTTAAGGGAGAAAGATGATGAAAAAACCTTTTCTCAGCAAAAAAACAAGGCGCACACTGATAGCTTATTCCTTCATTGCGCCCAATTTTATCGGCTTCTGCGTCTTTACGCTGGTGCCTATCGTATTTGCCTTTTGTCTGGCTTTTCTTAAATGGGACGGGAGCAACCCTATAGAATTCGCGGGCCTCAGCAATTTTGCAAGACTTGCGGATGATACATTTTTTAAGGCAGCCCTCAGAAATACCATACTTTATTGTCTGGGCACAGTGCCTCTTACCATGATCGCCTCTCTTGCGCTGGCGGTCCTCTTAAATCAGAAAGTTGTCGGAAGAGGGATATTCAGAACTCTTTCGTTTTTCCCATATGTAGCGTCTCTTGTGGCGGTGACCGCGGTCTGGAAGATGCTTTTCCACCCCACCAAGGGCCCTATCAACAGTATTCTTTTTAATACCTTCCATGTGGCTCAGGAGAATCTGCCCAAGTGGTTTACGGGCGCATTGGTCCTGGTTTCCATGATCCTTTTCAGTGTCTGGAAGTACATGGGCTATTATATGGTCATATATCTTGCCGGCCTGCAGGGAATCCCCTCGGAACTTTATGAGGCGGCGGCTTTGGACGGCGCAGGTACCTGGAATAAGTTCCGTTACATCACCTGGCCCCAGCTAAGTGCCACCACCTTTTTCGTAGTGGTAATGCTAACCATAAACTGCTTTAAGATCTATGATATAGCGGTTATGCTGGCCGGTGCGGGCGGTGGAAGCGACCTTACGGAAAGTGCCACTGTTCTGGTCTACTACATTTACCAGAAGGCCTTCATCAGCTGGGATCTGGGTTATTCCAGTGCGGTAGCCATGGTCCTTTTCGTTTTGGTACTCGGTGTAACCATTATTCAGTTCTATGGTCAGTCTAAGAAAGATAAAGCGTGAGCGGATAGGAGAAAATTGTGAGATCAGCACATAAAAGAGCCGTTGCAGGCAAAGTAGTGACATATCTTATATTGATAATAGTTGCGGCCTTAATGATCGTTCCCTTCCTGTGGATGCTTTCCGCGTCCATAAAGACGGACCGTGAGGTCTTCATCATGGACCCTTTCGTATGGATCCCGGAAGTACCAAGATGGAGCAACTATACAGATATATGGAAAAAGATACCCTTTGGAAGATTCGTTGAAAACACTGTGATACTTACCTTCGTTGTAACGGTATTGCAGCTTCTTACCAGCAGTTTTGCGGCCTATGCTTTCGCAAAACTGGACTTTAAACACAAGAATACCTTGTTCCTGGCATATATTGCGACGATAGCTATGCCCTGGCAGGTGTACATGGTTCCCCAGTTCATAATGATGAGATCCATGGGACTTAACGACAAGCTTCTGGCCATGATCTGCCTTCAGGCCTTTTCCGCCTTCGGTGTATTCATGATGAAGCAGTTCTATACGGACATACCGGACGAGCTGTGTGAAGCCGCCAGGATCGACGGAATGAGCGAATACAGGATCTACTGGAAGATAATGCTTCCTTTGTCAAAGCCGGCATTATCCACACTAACTATATTTACCTTCGTTGCCACCTGGAACGATTACCTGGGACCCTTGATCTACTTACGTTCCCAGAATAAAAAGACCATCCAGCTGGGACTTAAGATGTTCATAAGCCAGTATTCCTCGGATTACGGCCTCATAATGGCAGGCTCCGTAATGTCGTTGATACCGGTGCTTCTGGTCTTTCTCATCTTGCAAAAATACTTCGTCGAAGGCGTGGCAAGCACAGGACTAAAGGGATAGAAATTTTTGAGAAGTATATGACCCTTTGGGGACGGGTATAGGGGTTCACTTTTTGACACCCGGGGACGGGGATTGGGGTTCATTTTTTGTCACCCGGGGTCGGGGTTTGTGGTTCTGTTTTTG
>JAFSWD010000163.1 GCA_017444675.1 Lachnospiraceae bacterium | reverse complement strand
GATCTGATCTTCACCGGCAGAACCCTGTTCGGAGCACCCGCTCCCAAGGGACAGGAAATGGATGACCATTACTATGGCGCCATTAAGGAAAGAATAGCTTCCTACATGAAGGAACTGAATGCGGAACTCTGGAAGCTGGGAGTTCTTGCGAAGACCCAGCATAACGAAGTTGCACCCGCTCAGCATGAGCTGGCTTGTATATATACAACTGCAAATACTGCCTGCGATCACAACCAGATCGTTATGGACACTATGAAAAAGGTAGCAAAGCGTCACGGCCTTGAGTGTCTGTTAAATGAAAAGCCCTTTGCGGGAGTAAACGGATCCGGTAAGCATGACAACTGGTCTGTGGTTACCAACCTGGGTGAAAACCTTTTGAAGCCCGGTAAGGAGCCTCACAAGAACCTTGCTTTCCTGATCTTCTTAAGTGCGGTCATTGCTGCGGTGGACGATCATGCTTTGCTTCTTCGCTGCTCCGCATCAACCCCGGGAAACGATAATCGTCTGGGAGGAAGCGAAGCACCGCCGACAGTTATCTCCGTATTCTTGGGAGCACAGCTGGATGATATCGTTCATCAGATCATAGAGACAGGTACAGCTCAGGATTGCAAGAAGAAGGAAACCATGCTCATGGGCGTTTCTTCACTTCCCAAGCTCAGAAAGGATGTTACGGACAGAAACCGTACTTCACCCTTTGCATTTACCGGAAACAAGTTTGAGTTCCGTATGGTATCCAGCCAGCAGTCCATAGCTATGCCCAATACCGTTTTGAATACCATAGTTGCGGATGCCCTTTCACAGTTCTCGGATGCTTTGGAAGCAAATCTTAAGAAGCCCGATGCCAAAGACCTTGAGTGCGAAGTAATGAAACTGGTGCGTGAGTCTCTTATTAAGCACGAACGCATTATCTTTAACGGAGACGGCTATTCGGAAGAATGGCAGAAGGAAGCTGCAAGACGCGGCCTTCCCACGGCCAAGACCATGGTTCAGGCCAATGAGGCTCTTACCCTTCCGAAGACCATCGAAACCTTTAAGAGACAGCATGTCCTTTCGAAAACAGAGCTGGAAGCAAGACAGGAGATCAATAACGAATTCTATGCCAAGGCTCTTAATATTGAAGCCAAGACAATGATCGAAATGGCTGCAAGACTTTATATTCCCGCAGTCATCCGTTATTCCAAACGTCTGGCCGATTCCATCAATGCCATTAAGGAAACGGGACTGGGATTCACCACAGAGGTTCAGGCAAATCTCTTAAAGAAGCTTTCCGAACTTCTTAAAGAAGCATCTGATGCTCTTGATACGCTTAGAGACGAGAACGATCTTGCCCGCGGCACAAAGAACGAGAAGGAAAGAGCACAGATCTACAGCACAAGAGTTAAGCCCGCAATGGATGCCTTGAGACGTCCCATTGATGAGCTGGAGATAATTGTGGACAAGAGATTCTGGCCCGTACCCACCTACGAGGATCTAATGTTTGAGGTATAAATGACAAAAAGAGCAGGAACAGCTATTTCTCTTTTGTCTTAAGATATATGTTTTAACAGAAAGGATTTATATTTAATGATTCAGGCTAGTAATATCACACTTCGTCTCGGAAAGAGAGCTCTTTTTGAAGACGTTAATATCAAATTTACCGAGGGTAACTGTTACGGTATCATCGGTGCCAACGGTGCAGGTAAGTCCACCTTCCTCAAGATCCTTAACGGACAGCTGGAGCCCACAAAGGGAGATGTTATCATCACTCCCGGACAGAGACTTTCTTTCCTGCAGCAGGACCACTTTAAATATGATGCATATAATGTTATGGATACGGTTATCATGGGTAATAAGCGCCTCTATGATATTATGAAGGAAAAGGAAGCTATTTATGCAAAGGAGGATTTCACCGAAGAGGACGGTATCCGTTCCGCTGAGCTTGAAACCGAATTTGCCGAGATGAACGGATGGGAAGCTGAAAGTGATGCGGCTACACTCCTTAACGGACTCGGAGTTGACACCTCCCTTCATTACGCTCAGATGGCTGATCTCACAGGTCCCGTAAAGGTGAAGGTACTCCTTGCCCAGGCTCTGTTCGGTAATCCGGACATATTGCTTCTCGACGAGCCTACCAACCACTTGGATCTGGACGCTATCAACTGGCTGGAGGACTTCCTTATCGATTTTGACAATACGGTCATCGTGGTTTCCCATGACCGTTATTTCCTGAATAAGGTATGTACTCATATTGCCGACATAGACTATGCAAAGATCCAGCTTTATGCAGGTAACTATGACTTCTGGTATGAATCAAGTCAGCTCATGGTGCGCCAGATGAAGGAAGCCAACAAGAAGAAGGAAGAGCAGATCAAAGAACTCCAGGAATTCATCCAGAGATTCTCTGCAAATGCATCAAAATCCAAGCAGGCCACATCACGTAAGAGAGCTCTTGAAAAGATCGAGCTTACGGACATCAGACCTTCTTCCAGAAAGTATCCTTATATCGATTTCAGACCCAACAGAGAGATCGGTAACGAATTTCTTGAGATCAAGAACCTTTCCAAGACCATTAACGGAGTAAAGATCCTGGACAACATCAACATGGTTGTGGGAAGAAACGATAAGATCGCTTTTGTAGGCGGAAACACGATAGCAGCAACCACACTGTTTAAGATACTCATGGGTGAGATGGAACCCGATTCCGGAAGCTTCAAGTGGGGTATCACCACCTCCCAGAGCTATTTTCCCAAGGATAATACAGAGATCTTTAAGGGACAGGAGAACATCGTTGAACACCTTATGCCTTATTCCACAGTGGACGATGTGACCTATGTAAGAGGCTTCCTCGGAAGAATGCTCTTTGCGGGTGAAGAAGGCGTTAAGAAGGTTAATGTGCTTTCCGGTGGTGAGAAGGTGAGAGTAATGCTTTCCAAGATGATGCTCATCGGAGCCAACGTTCTTATTATGGACGAGCCCACCAACCATTTGGACATGGAATCCATCACTTCCCTTAACAACGCGCTTATCAAGTTCCCGTCAGTAGTGCTGTTTACAGCTCTTGATCATCAGTTCATCCAGACCGTCGCTAATCGTATTGTGGAGATCGTTCCCGGCGGAAGCATGATAGATAAGGTATGCACCTATGATGAATACCTTGAAAGCGATGAACTCGCAAGAAAGCGTCAGGTACTTACATCACAGGTGGAAGAGGAAGACTGATTTTGATAAGATCAAAAAATACAATTACAGATATGAGATCGCAAAACTTACCTTTGGGAGCTTATGCGGAGAAGGACGGCAGCTGTCGTTTCTCCGTAAGCCTCCCAAAGGCTTTATATTGTTTGCTCTGCATTTGTGATGATAAGGGCAGGGTTATCGAAGAAAGAGAAATGCAAAGGAATAAGAACGGCATTTTTACCACAGTTGTGGAAAAGACGCCGGAATCCTATGCCTTTAAGGCGGACGGGAAAATGATCAACGATCCCCATGCCTTTTGTTTAAGAGGAAGAGAAGTATTCGGTAAGAGAACCGGAGAAGCGGAGACAGCTGTAGTTAAGAACACGGTTTTCGAAGATGATTTTTCATATGACCCTTCGGAACTGATCCTATATAAGCTTCATGTAAGAGGCTTTACCGCAGACAAGGCATCGGGTGTTGCTCATCCCGGTACTTTTAAGGGTCTCACTGAGAAGATCCCTTATCTAAAGAAACTTGGAATAACAGGCGTTCTACTGATGCCTTCTTATGAATTCGACGAGTGTCTTCCGGGAAACGAACTTAATTTCTGGGGCTACGGTGGTGTGAACAGTTTCTTTTTTGCCCCCAAGACTTCCTATGCCTCGGAAAGCAGCAGAGCCTACGAGGAGTTCGGAGAAACGGTTAAAAAACTTC
>JAFSWD010000162.1 GCA_017444675.1 Lachnospiraceae bacterium | reverse complement strand
CCCTAACCCCGTCCCCAAAGGCTCAAAAAAGGGCAGCACAGACTGCCCATTAAATTTACTTTATTCCGCTTTTGCAAGAGCTTCCAGATCGAAGCCGTTAAGCTCGAGTTCTTCTGCCCTGTGGCAGGCGCAGAGCCTTCCGTCAGGCATTGTCTTAAGTGTCGGTGCAACTTCCGCACATTTCTTGGTGCAGTAGCGGCATCTTTCGTGGAAGAAACAGCCTGAAGGAGGATTTGCCGGGTTGGGTATTTCGCCCTTAAGAGGGATACGTTCCATCCGGTAGGTGGGATCCGCAACGGGAACTGCGGAAAGCAGCGCCTCTGTGTAGGGATGCATGGGATGGGAATAGAGTTTTTCGGTCTCGCAAAACTCCACCATCTGTCCCAGGTACATAACACCCACTTTATCGGATATATGCTCCACTACCGAAAGGTCGTGGGAGATAAACAGATAAGTAAGGCCGAATTCCTTCTGAAGATCACGAAGGAGGTTGATGACCTGAGCCTGAATGGAAACGTCAAGTGCAGAAACCGCCTCGTCGCATACGATGATCTGAGGCTGTACCACAAGAGCTCTCGCTATGCCTATTCTCTGACGCTGACCGCCGGAAAAAGCATGGGGATAGCGCATAAGATACATGGGGTTAAGTCCTACCTTAACTGCCATTTCCTTGGCTCTCTGATCCATTTCGCTCTTGGGCATATCCGGATAATTGGCCTTTAAAGGCTCCTTGATAATGTCCAGAACTGTCATTCTGGGATCCAGGGATGAATAAGGATCCTGGAAGATCATCTGGATCTCCTTACGGATACTCTTCATCTTTTTATTGTCTGCTCTTAAAAAGTCAACTTCTTCTCCGGCTTCGGTACGATACCATACCTCGCCTTCGGAAGCCTCATAGGCCCGCACGATGCAGCGTCCCAAGGTGGTCTTGCCACAGCCCGACTCTCCTACTATACCGATGGTCTCACCGGGTTTTACTTCAAAAGAAACATCTGTAACTGCCTTAACCGTAATACCTTTGGAGGTAAAGCGTTTATGTACATGTCTGACTTCAAGAATGTTTTCCTTTTTCATCTCACTCATACTCACGCCCTCCTGCCAAACAGTTTTTTCTTTTTGGGAGCCATGGCCGCTTCCTGTGCCTCGATTTCCACCTTGCGGCGTTCTCTTTTCTCACGTTCCGCTATCTCTTTCCGGGCTCTTTCGCACTCCGCCTTGCACTTCTCATGATCGCAGGCAAAGCAGGCGATCTTGTGTCCGGGTTCTATCTCCACCAGCTCGGGCTCAGCCTTGTTGCAAAGTCCGTCGATGGCTACCGTACATCTGTCATAGAAGCCGCACCGGATGGGAAGATTCATGGCAAGCGGAACAGTACCTTCAATGGAGAAAAGTCTTTCATCACGGGATCCGCCGATCTTGTGCACCGAACCGATGAGTCCTTTTGTATAAGGATGCAGCGGATTGGCATATATCGTCTCGGTGTCTGCGCTTTCTACTATCTTTCCCAGATACATTACCGCCACTCTGTCGCACATCTTTGCCACAACCCCCAGGTCATGGGTGATGAAAAGAATGGCAGTGTTAAAATCCTTCTGTAAGGATTTCATAAGTTCCAGGATCTGAGCCTGGATCGTAACGTCAAGAGCTGTTGTGGGCTCATCCGCTATGAGCATCTTGGGATTGCATACAAGAGCCATCGCTATTAACGCTCTCTGCAGCATACCTCCGGAGAACTCATGAGGATACTGGTTGTAGCGCTTTTCCACATTTGCGATACCCACCTTTTTCATTACGGACATGGAGATCTCTTTTGACTTTTTCTTGTCTTTGGTTATATGAAGTCTGGTACACTCATTGATCTGATTTCCGATGGTATACATGGGTGAGAAGGCAACCATGGGTTCCTGGAAGATCATGGATATCTGCTTTCCGCGGATATTTCTTATCGCATCTCCCTTAGGGTCCAGATCCAGGATCTCCACTTCTCCGGATTCATCGGAATTAAACTTTATGGATCCGGATGCCTCGCACTTTTTATCGTTTATGGCAAGAATAGCCTTACAGGTAAGGGATTTTCCGCAGCCGGACTCACCTACCAGGCCAAGGGTCTCGCCCTTCTTAATTTCAAAATTAACGCCACGAACTGCTGTGAGCTCGCCCTCCATCATATGAATATTCACACGGAGGTCTTTGACTTCAAGAATATTTTCTTTATTCATTTATTACCTCCCGTTTCTATTTATAAGGATCGGCTGCATCACGAAGACCGTCGCCCAAGAAGTTATATGCCAATACCGTAACGGTTACGAAGATGATGGGGATCAGCTTATGAGGATTTGTAGCCACATCTGTTACCGAGCTGGCCTCCTGAAGGAGAACACCCCAGCTGGTGGCAGGGCTCTTGATACCGAGACCCAGATAAGACATGGAAGTTTCACCTACGATGGAGCCGGGGATACCCAGTGTAAGAGATACGATCAGGTAACTCATGAAGCCGGGAACCAGATGCTTCCAGATGATCTTCCAGGTGCTGACGCCCGCAAGTCTGGCTGCCATAACATAGTCTTCGTTCTTAAGGGAAAGGAACTTACCTCGAACGATACGCGCCATTCCCGTCCAGTTGATAAAGGACAATATTATCGTAATATACAGATAGATCTTAATCGTGGAGATACCTGCGGGAATAGCTGCCGAAAGCGCCATCCATAAAGGTATCTGGGGAACAGCTCCTATTACTTCTATGATACGCTGGATCACCATATCCACCGCTCCTCCGAAGTAACCGGAGACAGATCCTATGGTGATGCCCAGGAAGAAGCTTATGATCGCACTGGCAAAAGGAATGGTAAGTGAGATCTGACTTCCCAGGAGCACTCTGGAAAAGATGTCTCGTCCCAGTGAATCCGCTCCGAAGAGAAAGACCTTAGCGCCCGTCCCTCCGTTGGATCCTTCTTTAACGCCGAAAAGATGAATATCGGATCTGATGAGTCCAAGGATCTTGTATTCCTCTCCGTGTTCAAAAAGGCCGATCTTGTAATATTCCGATGTATCCTCGTACACGTTTACCGT
The DNA here is from genome assembly GCA_017444675.1 of Lachnospiraceae bacterium. GTDB lineage: Bacteria > Bacillota > Clostridia > Lachnospirales > Lachnospiraceae > RGIG3528. Next base: position 4,009 of record JAFSWD010000162.1, on the reverse strand, counting down.
ATAAGTCTTTTTGTCTGTCGTCTTAACCTTTTTAAACACATAAGGTCCCACAAACTCGCCCTCATATACGCAGCGGATCTTTGTAGGGGCTGTATCCTTGTAAAGTGAATCAAAGGTATCCAGGCCGTAAGGCGCAAGCACGTCTGCAAACAATGCTCCGATGTAGAGGATAGCCAATACAAGGAGTGAGATCTTCGCAAGCTTGTGCTTTTTCAGTTTTCTTGCCATCAATGTCCATTGGGAGGCAAGATAATAATCTTCTTTTGATCTTGTTTTTTTGCTCATTATCTGCTTCCTCCTGAATAACGGATCCTGGGATCAAGAAATGCAAGTGCGATATCCGAAAGAAGGATACCCACAACGACCAGTGTTGCCTGGATCATTACGATAGCGCCCGCAAGGTACATGTCCTGTGTAAGGAGAGCCTGCAGAAGCTGAGGTCCCTGGATCTGCATGTTAAGAACCAATGCTGTGACCGTCGATCCCGAGAAAAGGCTGGAAAGGATACCGCCAAGTCCGGAAACCGTGGGGTTGATGGCTGCTCTGAAGCAATACTTCATAACGATCTTTCTCTCTTTAACACCCTTGGCTCTGGCTGTAAGTGTATACTGTCTTCCTATCTCGTCCAACATCTGTGCACGGATCGAACGGATGATGCCGCAGGTACCCGAAGTACCGATAACTATGATGGGGATGATCAGTCTTTTAAGGAATTCACCGAAGTTATACCAGTGAATACCGTTTACCATCATATCCTGCGAGAACAGGCCCACGTTCGCTTTACCTGTCCATTTATATGATAAATACATAAGTACTATTGCCAAAATAAAGTTGGGTATCGCCGTTCCCAAGAATCCGATCACGGAGAACACATAGTCTCCTACGGAATATTGATGCGTTGAGGAATATATGGCGATGGGGATGGAAACCGCATACTGGAAGATCATTATTATGGATGTTACCAGTATGGTAATACCCAGTCTTTCCTCAACCACGTCCCAGACATTCTTACCGAATGCAAAGGAATATTTCCAGTTGTGATGTGAATGGTGTATCCTGTAGTATTGTGAATCCGTGGGAGTCCAGATTATATCCCTGATCCACATACCGTATTGAACTATAACGGGCTTGTCAAGTCCATACTCGGCTCTCATGGCCTCAGCCTCATCCTCCGTTAATATCTCGCCTTCACTGGCAAGGGCGGAAATGTGAGCTGAAACATAGTCTCCCGGAGGGAGCTGTATAACGAAGAACACAAGGATCGAGACAAGGAAAATTGTTGGAATGAACATCAAAACACGTCTTATGATGTACCGCACAAGATCCTTCCCGAAAAAGTCCTTTAACACCTCAAAAAAGGTGCTCTTCGGTTTTTTGCTATTCATATTTTCAGCAACGTTTACATTTGTGTCCATTGACTTTCCTTTCTCACGTTCTAACAAAATAAGGATGTTTTATAAATGGGAAGGCGGAAAACTTTTGTCCTCCGCCTTCTTCATTATTCGTTTGTATCAGTTATTACTTTTTAAAGAATGTCCAATAGTGAGCAATGTTTGCATACTGATAGAGGTCTGCGGAAACCAGGTTATCGGGATAGTTGTGGATCTTGGAGTTGATAAGTGAGTATGAACCAAGTCCTTCAAGGTAAGCGATGGACCACAGGTTGTTCTTGTGGATCTCATACATCTGAAGAGCTATTTCATCCTTAGCTTCCTTATCGGGAGTAGCCTGCCACTTTTCGCAAAGTTCAACGAGCTTAGCCATATCGCCGGTGGGCTTAATTCCTGATTCACCGCTTGTCTGGTAATAGGTACCGTAATCGCCGTACCATTCAGCTGCCTGTGCAACGGGTGCGAAAGGTGCTACACGGTCATTGAGGCCGAGTCCGCCGATAGCGGTATGAGGACCTACAACTGCTACCCAGTCATTGTTATCGATAGCCTGATCGAATGCATCTACGGAAAGTTCCTTAACGTCTGACTTGATGCCTGCCTTTGCCCAATACTGGGAAAGAACTGTATAAGCCTTATCGTTACCTGAATCTGTGTAATAGTAGAATGTAAGGATGAGATCTGAACCATCTGCAAAATCATAGAAACCGTCCTTGCCCATCTTAAGTCCGCAGCTCTCAAGAAGCTTCTTTGCTGCTGCCACATCGTACTCTGTCCACTTCTTGGTCCACTCCTCATCGTAACCGAAGTTACCTTCTGAAGGACAGCACTGTCCGGGCTCAAGGAAGTTATCGGAAAGAAGTCCGGAAACCTCGGAACGGTCAACGCTTATGGACATAGCCTGACGGAAAGCGGGATTAGCAAACAGTGTTGCATAATTTGCATCCTTGGATGTGTAGTTAAAGGTTACCTGATAAGAACCCCAGTTGGTTCCCGCAAATGTTCTGAGAACAGCTCTTCCGTTCATATCTGCAAGAGTAGATGAAATATCCTTCATTTCAATACCGATAACATCGAGAGATCCGTCTCTGAAAAGAAGGAGATCCTGACCTTCAGCAGATGTCATGGTGTAAGTGATCTTATCGCAGTAAGGAAGCTGCTGTCCCTCGGCATCAACCTTCCAGAAATACTCATTTCTTAAGAATTCGCAGTAGTTACCCTTGTAGTTGTTTACTCCGTCAGCTGTGGAAAGAACATAGGAGTTAAGAGTAGGGATTCCGGGCCAGTTCCAGAAATAGTAAGCAACCTGCTTACCAAGATCCTTGATGGTGGAGAAGCTTAAGCCCTTCTTTTGTGCGTTCTGAAGTGCTTCTTCATCTGTAAGCTTGCTCTCAGACCAAACGGAATTGGGGATCATATCCTTTAAATAATGCTCGGGAGCCCAGCACCACTTGAAATCACCGTTTTCAATGAAGGAAGCGGGATACTTGGGATTCTGGAAGGTCCAGGTTACTTCGTAATCATTAACCTTTTTAAGAACAGCAAAGTCGCCATCCTTCTTATCATTCTCTCTGAGTGCTGTCCAGCTTGCCTTTGTATCGAAGTTTGTCTTATGGCATGCTTCATACCAGAAAACAATGTCATCTGCTGTAAAAGGCTCGCCGTCGGACCACTTCATGCCTTCACGAAGCTTAAAGGTCCAAACGGTATAGTCGGCATTATATGAATACTCTTTGATAACATTGGGATAGTAAGTACCATCGGTATTGTAATGGATGATGGACTCAAGGATAGCTCTGGAGCAGTTCCAACCTGAGCTGGATCCGAGAAGATTGATGTTGTCGCCGTAAACACCGATCTCAAGAGGATCGCCGTTGGCATCAACCTGCTCTACAAAAACGTCATTCTTTGTGGGAATCCTGTCTTCAACCTTGGCTGTAGCCTTAATGGAAGGTGCCTGGGAGAACTTCATCTCTTCAACGGGCACGGGTGTAGGTGTAAATGTGGGTGTAGCTGTTGCCTTCACAGCTTCTGTTGCTTTTACAGTTGCCTTGGTAGGTGTGGGATCTGCTTTTGAAGATGCGGGTGTTTTGGTATCGCCGCATGCCGCAAGAGAGAGCACCATTGTTGCTGCAAGAAGCATTGACAAAAGTCTTTTCTTCATAAAAGAATCCTCCTTAATTTTTCTGAGCCTTAAGCTCTAATAAGAATAAAATCGCCATTGCCTGTCCGTAGGGCATGGATTTTATTTCTATTTCTTTGTAAAATTGCTTTGATTCTCTTCCCATGGCAGTGCCATAAGAAACCTGATTTACAACTCCGTTCTCATCAATATGTGAGAGCACGGCAGGCAGCGCCTTTCTTGCTGTTTCTTCGTACTCTTTTCCGATGAGACCCTCGTGTATTCCTTTAAGTATACCGTATGCAAAACCGCAGGTTGCGCTGGTCTCAACATAGGATGTTGGGTCGTCCACAAGTGTATGCCACATTCCTGAAGGATCCTGGAATTTTCTTATAGCTTCCACCTGCTTTTTAAAAGCTTCCGTTAAGAACCGCTTTACGCTGGGTTCGCACTCGACCATACCCAAAAATTCGGGAATCGCCGCTGTTGCCCAACT
>JAFSWD010000161.1 GCA_017444675.1 Lachnospiraceae bacterium | reverse complement strand
CCCTTTTTTGCGCCCTTGGGGACGGGGTTAGGGGTTCTTTTTATGACCCCCTAACCCCGTCCCCAAGGGCTCATTTTTAAAATGAACCCTTAACCCCGTCCCCGGGGTTCATTTTGGTTTTATTTTTCAAAAATCTTTATTTCTTCACTTTCATCGATGATCCTGCAGCCGTAATAACCGGATTCTTCAAGCTTACCGAAAAGTTTACCCAGTTTCTTGATCTTTTCTATAAGGGTCACATCATATTCCTTCCTGTAACCGTCTGCAATGCGGATGGCATCTGTGACGGAGTCGGCAGGATAGATGATTGCAAGCTTCTTCTTGGAGTCGGGGATCTTAAAGTTATTGTCGTTAAGGATGCATACGATCCTTTCAAAGCCGATGGAAAAACCTACGGCAGGAACATTTTCACCGATGAATTTACCGATGAGATTGTCATATCTTCCGCCGCCGCCCACGGAACCGCCGAACTCGAGAGATTCTATCTCGAATACGGTGCCTGTATAATAGCCCTGCCCGCGAACGAGAGAGCAGTCGTATTCGATTGCATATCTTCCGTCGTTAACCGCACGTACCTTTTCGATGATATTTCTGACCGATTCCACCGGCTCCTTATCCTCGAGATAGGAAGCTGCATCATCAAGAGTGAAGGGCTTTCTGGACATCATTTCAACAAACTTTTCACAAGCTGCGCTGTCAAAGCCTTTTTCCAAAAGTTCGGCCTTAACGCCCTCCATTCCGATCTTATCAGCCTTATCGAAGGATATGCATACGGAATCGGAATCCTCTGCCTTAAAGCCTGCCGCAAGGATCAGGTTCTTAAGGATCCTTCTGTCATTGATACGGATCTTAAAATCGGAGATACCCACATTCAAAAGGGCTTTGGCTGTGGTATCGATCAGTTCGATCTCACAGTTCTTTGAGGTGCTGCCCAAAATATCTATATCGCACTGAATGAATTCACGTAAACGGCCTCTCTGGGGACGCTCGGCTCTGAAGGATCGGTCGATCTGTATTACCTTAAAGGGTGAGGCCAGTGAATTTCTGTTGTTGGCATAAAAACGGGTGAGGGGAAGGGTGAGATCGTAGCGAAGACCCAGGTCCGCAAGATCCTCTTTTCCGGAGGTCTTATAGGAGTCAAGGGCTTCGGTAAGCTTGTCACCGCGCTTCATGATCTTGAACATGAGATTCAGGTTTTCTCCGCCTTCACTTTTATTAAGGTTCTCCATATCCTCGATGACGGGGGTGGTGATCCTTTCAAATCCGCAGGATTCATATACTTCAAGTATCTTTCTCTGCACATAGTCCCTGAGCTTGGTCTGGGAAGGCAGGTAGTCGTTGGTTCCTTTAACGGGAGTTGTTTTCATTGTTTATCCTTTCGTAAAAGAAAAAGGACCGCATACCATGCGGCCCTTAAAAAGTGCTTAATTAAGCGATAGCATTAACAGCCTTGGTAAGTCTGGAAACTTTTCTTGCAGCTGTGTTCTTATGGAAGATACCCTTTGAAGTAGCCTTATCGATCTCTGTAACAGCGTCTGCGAGAGCAGCGGTAGCAGCAGCCTTGTCGTTTGCGGCAACAGCGGCATCAACCTTCTTAACCAATGTCTTAACCTTGGACTTGATCATCTTATTTCTTAATGTCTTTGTCTCGATAACTTCGATTCTCTTCTTTGCTGACTTAATGTTTGCCATTCCTGAAACACCTCCGATATAATGATTTCTTCATTCGTTCTGCATGACGGCTTTAGAAGAGTCGGACACGGACGTTCCTCTAAAACATACTCAAGAATAATAACGCGGAAGGCTGATATTGTCAAGATAAATTTTTATTTGCGGGCACATCTTTTTTATCTTCCGGTCTTTTTAAAAACAGCACCTGAGCTACCTTGGGGAGGAAGCGGGATAAACAAGCCGAGAAGAGATATGCCCCGAGGAATATAACGGAAAAAAGGATCAGTGCACCCAGTGGCTTTTTCATTATGAGAAGCTTTTCCTTAAAGTGCTCCAGAACCAGAAGCATTATGGGATAATGGAAAAAGAAGATACCGAAGGACATTAGGGAAACGGATCTCCATAGTTTTTGGAAAGGTATGCTTTCGCCCAGGAGGAAGATAAAGGAAAACAGTCCCAGAGCAAACAGCGGGAGAAAGGCGTTATTGTAGGATATGGTTATGGCTTGATCATGGGCATAGCTCCAGCACATGGTCAGACCTGTGAAAACGAAGGCAAGCAATGCGACGCCCAAGGAGAAGAACATAGCTTTCTTTTTGGAGGCAACGGTCTGAAGCTTGGGCTCAAGGACAGTCTTAAAGAAGTATCCGGCTAAAACGTACATTCCGCTATTGGCACCCATATATGCCAGATTTACTTTAGAGGTTAAGGGGAT
>JAFSWD010000160.1 GCA_017444675.1 Lachnospiraceae bacterium | reverse complement strand
TGTGTTACTTGTTAAGTTGATTGAACCGCCGTATACGGAACCGTACGTACGGTGGTGTGAGAGGTCGGGAAAATTTATTTGATTTTCCCTCCTACTCGATCAATAAGATCAAACCTTAAATATTTAAGAAATAAGTTTGCAGTGCGACCGTGAGGGGGATAGGGACTTTACAAAACAGGAAAAATTGTTTAATCTGTTTTTATCTTAATACGGATGGGATTTATGTTCCTGTCTTTAAGGAGGCTAAAGATGGAAAAGATATTACAAACATTTATAGGGCTTATGATCCCTTTTATAGGTACAATGGCAGGCTCGGCCTGTGTATTTTTTCTGCGTGGGCAGATGAAAGAAAACTTGCAGAAGAGCCTTTTGGGCTTTGCTTCCGGAGTCATGGTGGCAGCTTCCGTATGGTCGCTGCTGATACCTGCCATTGAGGCGAGCGATGATATGGGAAAGCTGGCATTTATGCCTGCAGCAGTGGGTACGGCGGCAGGTATGCTTTTCCTCCTGTTTCTTGATCATTTGATCCCCCACCTTCATCTTACATCGGATAAACCGGAGGGGGGGCTCGGCAAGAAAAAGTCCATAAGCAGATCGATAATGCTCTGCCTTGCCGTAACACTTCATAACATCCCTGAAGGTATGGCACCCGGCGTGGTTTTTGCCGGAGCGCTTAAGGGAGAAGAAGGGATTACCATGGCAAGCGCCCTTGCGCTGGCAATAGGTATCGCCATTCAGAATTTCCCGGAAGGAGCGGTTATCTCCATGCCTTTGGCAAGTGAAGGAGAGAAAAAGGGCAAGGCTTTTCTTCTCGGAACTTTGTCCGGAGCTGTGGAACCGGTTATGGCTTTTATTACCATTCTGCTCACGGGATTAATCTCCCACATGCTCCCTTATCTTCTTTCCTTTGCGGCAGGCGCTATGCTCTATGTGGTTGTGGAGGAACTGATACCCGAAGCTGCGGGAGACGGTGAGAATCATACCAATCACGGCACGGTGGGTTTTGGAATAGGCTTCATTCTTATGATGATCCTTGATGTGGCGCTGGGTTGACAAAACTATACGGAGAGGTTATGAAAGAAAAGGTTTCACTGGTCTTTACCGGGGATATCGGTTTTGACCGTTATATGAAGGGAAAATGGGAAGACGAAGAACTGCTCTCGGAGGAGATCCTTGATTTTTTTAAAGAGGCGGATCATGTGATACCCAATGTGGAGGGAGCTCTTGTGGCGCCAAAAGCGGAAGAGACCGCGGAAGGAACGGCTCAACTTGTACACACCATGGATCCGGGAGCAGTTAAAGTCTTAAGGAGCATCCGCGCCGACATTTGGAATCTCTGCAATAATCACATTATGGATGCAGGGGAAGAAGGAGTGAGAGCCACTCTTAAGGAAGCCGAAAAAGCCGGCGCCCTTCCTCTGGGAGTCGGACTGAACATTAAAGAAGCAGCAAGACCTGTAATGCTAAAAGGTGCGGGCGGTATTGGCATATTTTCTGTCGGATATCGCAGAGGCTGTAAACCCGCCGGGGAGGATAGGGCCGGCTGTGTCAACTGGAATGAAACAGATATTATAAGAAAGAATATAGAAGAGATCAAAAAAAACTGCCGTTGGTGCATCATCATATCCCACGGCGGAGAAGAATTCACTTCTCTTCCCGCACCTTATACCAGAGACAGATATCTGGAGTTCCTTAAAATGGGGGCTGACATTGTGGTGGGACATCATCCCCATGTTCCTATGAATTACGAAAAAACGGGAGATAAGACGATCTTCTATTCCCTCGGAAATTTTATTTTTGATACGGATTATCAAAGGGCACAGTTTAATACGGAGAAAGGAATTCTGATCAGACTTGACTTTACTGAGGATAACTATGCTTTTAAGGCAAAGGGGCTTGTTATAAACAGAAATACCGAACATATCGAAGAAGCTCCTCTGCCGGACATCTTTGTGGATGTGAATGAAAAAGAATATGAACTCCTTGCTCCCCTGGCTGCTAAAATGTTCATTTCCGCCACCAGAAGAAGAGAGATATATCTAAATCCCGGGGAATATCAAAACGCGGACGAAAACAAATGGAAAGAAAATTTCATGGATCCGAAACGAAGCGGGAGAGTGGAAGGGGAGGCTCTTGATCTTAGGATAATATGCCCTCTTGCGGAAAAAGCTGAAGAAGGCAGATGGAAAGAAAGCAGTCTGGAAAAGGTAAAAAAATATATTCTGGATCAGATTTAGGCAATAAATGACCCGAAAAGAACAGTCTCTAAGAAAAAGGACTTTATTTTCCGACGGATATGTGTTACAATTCTGCAAGTCACATTTTCATTAAGCCCGTTCGGCAAAATTCTTTTGCCCAGGGAAAAGATGTGAAGATATAGAGGAAGGAATTTGTTTTTTTATGAAAAAGAAGTTTTTAGCCGTTGCACTTATCTTATCGATGACGGCGAGTCTTGCTGCATGCGGAAAAGGTTCTTCGTCCAAAAACGCACAGGGGAAAAAATCCGAACCCAAGGTAACACTGTGCGAGTATAAGGGAATCGCCCTGAAGAGTGTAAGCGATGAGGATATCCGGAGCAAGATCGATTCCTATGTGGCTCAGTATTTCTATGAGAATGTAGAGATCGTGGGGCCGGTTGAATCCGGTGATACCGCATATATCAATTATGTAGGAAAGAAAGACGGAGTCGCTTTTGCGGGCGGAACAGACCAAAGTGAGGAAGGGACACCTCTTGTGATCGGATCGAACCGTTTCATTCCCGGATTTGAGGACGGGATAATCGGTATGAAGCAGGGTGAAACCAAGGCGCTTGAGCTTACGTTTCCCGAGGATTACGGCAATGAGGAACTTAACGGCGCTGCAGTCGTTTTTGATGTGACGGTTAAAAAGATCACAAGAAAGAACGATCTGGAGTTTAACGATGAGAATGTCAATAAGCTTCTTAAATATGAGACTGTGAAGGCGTTCGAGGACGCTGTGAGTCATGACCTGAATTATGAAAGCTACACCGAACAGCTCGGAACCCATTTATCCGAAAACTGCAAAACAGAAGATCTTCCCGAAGATGAGATCAACGAGTATTGTGAATCTGTTTACAGTTATGCGGTTCAGAGTGTAAAGCAGTACGCACAGATGTATGGCGCGGATGAGCAGACCATGCTTCAGTACAGTCTGGGATTTGAAAGCTATGAAGCACTTCATGATTATTGCCTTGAGGGAGCGACTCAAAATGTAGCTTATCAATACATTATAAAAGAGATCGCAAACAAAGAGAACATTGAAGTTACCGATGAGGTTATGAAGGAAAGAGGCGCCGATTACGCTGAAAAGTACGGATACACATCTCTTGACGAGCTGGTCACCAATGTAGGTGAAGACAAGGTCAAAGAAGCGGTTCTCATGGATCTTACCATAGAGTTCCTGATCGATAACGCAAAGATCTTTTAAACTGAATTTTGAACGGATTTAAGGGCGGCATTTCTACCGCCGCCCTGTTTTCTTAATTAATCTTAATTACCCCACACACTATTTTTTTAAGCATTAATATCAATATAAAGAAGGAGACTTGTGATGGATTATGCAAAAATGTCACTTGCCGAACTTAAGGCTTATGCAAAGGAAAGAAATATAAAGGGCATTTCTTTAATGAGAAAAGAAACCCTTTGTGAGTATCTTACCAATCTTGACAGGGAAAAAGCCAAAGCAGCAAGCGAAAACGGTCAAAATGAAATTAAAAAAGAAGAAAAGACGGAACCTGTTAAAGTAAATAAGGAAGAGACAAGGGAAGAAAAAAGCCCTGTTAAAACCGAAAAAGAATATCTGAGACGCCCTATGGGAGACAGACCCAGAGCAGGATATGACAGAAACAGGAATATGGCTGACAGAGGGCAGCCTCTTCAGAGAAGAGTAATGCTTGATCGCCCTGCGGAACAGGAAAAAAGGACAATGTCTGAGAGACCTGTGGAACAGGAAAAGAGGACAATGCTCGAAAGACCCGTGGATCAGGAGAGAAGGACAATGCTTGAAAGACCTGCGGATCCGGACAGAAGAAATCTCCAGGACCGTTCCTTACAGCGAGAACAGAACGTACAGTATGATATGGGCAGTTTCCTGACACCCGAACAACAGTCTGAGCTTGACAGCGGCGTTGAGAAAAACGGTATTCTTGAGATCATGCCCGACGGCTTCGGATTCATCCGCTGCGACAATTATCTTCCAGGAGAAAACGATGTCTATGTATCACCGGCTCAGATCAAAAGGTATGCCTTGAGATCCGGAGACATCATCTGTGGAAATACCAAGATCAAAACGGCTTCCGAGAAGTTTTCCGCTCTCCTCTATATAAAGAGCGTGAACAATTTCTCCATTGAAGAAACGCTTAAGAGAAAAAAGTTTGAAAATCTGACTCCGGTATTTCCTTATGAGAGGATACATCTTGAAACAAACGGAAGTTCCGTGGCTGCAAGAATGGTTGACCTGATAGCGCCCATCGGTAAGGGACAGAGAGGCATGATAGTTTCTCAACCCAAATCAGGTAAAACCACACTCCTTAAAGAAATCGCCAATTCCATCACTAAGAATCATCCGGATATGAACCTGATCATTCTTCTTATAGATGAAAGACCCGAGGAAGTAACGGATATTAAGGAGTCGATCCACGGTGAAAAGGTGGAAGTCATCTATTCTACTTTTGACGAGTTGCCCGAAAATCATAAGAGGGTTTCGGAAATGGTCATCGATCGTGCAAAACGTCTTGTGGAATACGGAAATGATGTTGTTATCCTCCTTGATTCCATTACCAGACTGGCAAGAGCCTATAACCTTACCTGTCAGTCCAGCGGACGCACACTTTCCGGTGGTCTGGATCCCGCAGCACTTCATATGCCCAAGAAGTTCTTCGGCGCGGCAAGAAAGATGAGAGAGGGCGGAAGCCTTACTATCCTTGCAACTGCTCTTGTAGATACCGGAAGCAGAATGGATGATGTGGTATTTGAGGAATTTAAGGGTACCGGTAATATGGAACTGGTGCTTGACAGAAACCTTTCCGAAAGAAGGATCTTCCCGGCCATCGACCTTCAAAAGTCGGGAACGAGAAGAGACGATCTTTTGCTTACAGCCGATGAGGCGGATGCCATGAATATCATCCGTAAAGCTTTGAACGGCGCTCATCCTGAGGATGCAACCGAAAAACTCATAAATATGTGCGCACACACAAGGAATAATTCGGAATTTGTCAATACCGTAAGAAAAAACCTTTAAACAGAACAGATGAAGATGAAGATAAAGAGAATCGGGATGTTGGCCTTAACAGCATGTGCGATACTGATGGCAGGCGGATGTTCCCGTAGGAAGAATGAAACTGTTTTGGATGCGGAAAAAGATAAGACCATTGTAAATGAGATACCAAAAACATCGCCTGCCGACGGGGTTACGGCAGCACCCGGGCCCACCGAGACTCCGGAGCCTGAACTGCCCTATATAACAGGAAATCTCAAGAGGGTTTCCGTCCACGATCCTTCTATCATTGCCGATAAGGATGAAAAAGGAAATAAATTATATTATATCTTCGGTACCCACATTGCGGGAGCAAGGTCATATGATCTTGCAAATTGGAGCAATTTTACAAACGGTTACAGGACAAAAAACAATACCCTCTACGGAGATCTTTCCGCCAATCTGTCCGAGCCCTTTTCCTGGGCGGGAGAAGATGATTCGGACTGCCGCGGAGGCTTTGCGGTATGGGCACCCCATGTGATCTACAATCCCCATTATGTTAATGAGGACGGAAGTACAGGCGCTTATATGGACTATTTCTGCACATCCTCTACCTACTGCCGTTCGGTCATTGGCTTTGCGGTGTCTGACAGGATCGACGGTGACTATGCCTGCAAGGGGACCATTGTCTACTCCGGTTTTACAAGAAAGAGCATAAAGGACAAGAACAGCGACAAGGATAAGATCTGGACCAATACCAACATAGACGAACTTATGGAAGCGGGAAAGATCAGCGAGGAATGGAACAGCGATTGGGGACTGGGAACGGGATATAATACCGACTATGCACCCAATGCCATTGATCCCGCCATACTTTTTGACAAGGACGGAAAGATGTGGATGGCCTACGGTTCCTGGTCCGGAGGAATCTATATGCTGGAGTTGAATCCTAAAACAGGAGAGGCACTATATCCCGGCGAAAACGGCGTTACCGAAGACGGAAGGATTATAGATAAGTACTTTGGAGTGCGCATTGCCGGCGGTCATACAAAATCCGGAGAAGGTCCTTTCATTGTCTATGATGAGGCTACAGATTATTATTATCTTTATACTACCTATAATTATCTTGATTCCGTAAGCGGATACAATATGCGGCTGTTCAGATCGAAAGAGCCCACGGGTCCTTATCTGGATGCTTGCGGGAATAATGCGGTATTTGGATCAAAAAGCGTTAATATGTACAACATAGGCATCAAGGAAATGGGTAACTATTCCTTCTCCTGCATGAAAACAGGCTATCGCTCTCCCGGACATTGTTCTGCTTTTATAGATTCCGACGGGCAAAGATATCTGATCTACCATACCAGGTTTGAGACAGGCGGAGAGATGTTCCAGACAAGAGTCCATCAACAGTTCATGAACGAAAAGGGCTGGCCCGTGACCGCAGTATTTGAAAACCGCGGAGATGTTATATCGGAAACGGGCTATGCTGAAGAAAAGATCGTTGGAAAGTACGAATTCATCGATCACGGTTTAAACTCTGACGGAGCAAACTGCAAAAAGCCCTCTGTCATATGGTTGAATAAAGACGGTACTGTTTCCGGAGATGCAAGCGGAACATGGAACCAAAAGGAAGGCACCTGTTTCGCAACACTTGTCATAGAAGGTACAGAGTACAGCGGTGTATTCTTCAGACAGCATGACGAAGCTTCAAAGAGTGCTTTGGTCATGACCTTTACGGCCATAGGCGATGATAATAAGACCCTGTGGGGAGTTCGGACAGCCGGGGATGAACAGTGACCTTAGGGAAAGATCGATCAAAAAAAGAAAAACTTTTTCTTGCATTATAAAAAAACTGGGTGTATAATCACCTAGCTATTGGTTTATAAACAGAAGTTCTGAGCCAAATCTCAGAACCCGCGTTGAAAGGAGAATAATCATGAAAGAGGATATCCAGCCTAAATACGTAGTATCTCACGTTACATGCAACTGCGGTAACACATTTGAGACGCGTTCCACAAAGGGTGATATTCACGTTGAAATCTGCTCCAAGTGCCATCCTTTTTATACAGGTCAGCAGAAGGCTTCCGCTGCCCGTGGTGCTATTGAGAAGTTCAATCGTAAATACGGCCTTGCATAGGTTAAAGAAAACAAAGACCGGGGTGAGATTATTTTTCGATGATCTCATCCCGTTTTTCTTGTTATTTGGATTGTAAAAAATATAATTTATGTGTTATACTTATATGAGCTATTGATTTTTTACAGACAAAATTTTAAGTCAGTTATCCGGAGGTTATATGAAGTCATCGGGAATCGGGGGACAAGCCGTTATCGAAGGAGTTATGATGAAAAATCGCGGTAAGTACGCGATAGCGATCAGAAAGCCCAACGGTGAGATAGAAGTTGATGTTAAAAGCTGCGCTGATGGCAATAAGAGAAATTTATTTTTCAGATTGCCCATCATCCGCGGAGTCATGGCTTTTATAGATTCGTTGACATTGGGTATGGGGACTCTGCAGTATTCCGCATCTTTTTATGATGAGGAAGAAGGAGATGTGGATCTTGATAAGAGATTAAACATCAAAGAGGGTAAGAAAAATAAGGTATTTGATATAATGACCATAGTTTTATCGGTTATTATGGCACTTGTTATTTTCGTTCTGGTTCCGATGCTCATCACGAGTTTTATAGCGCCTTATCTCACATTTGAGCATTCGCGCTTTGTAATATCCCTTATAGAAGGGTTATTGAGAGTTACGATATTTGTGATCTATATTCTTACGATATCAAGCATAGAAGATATCAAGAGAATGTTCATGTATCACGGAGCCGAACACAAATGCATCAATTGCATCGAACACGGCAGAAGCCTGACTGTGGACAATGTAAGGCGTTCCAGTAAGGAACACAAGCGTTGCGGCACAAGTTTTATGCTGAATGTTATGATCTTAAGCATTTTGGTCTTCATGTTCATTGATGTTGAAAATGTAGCACTTAAACTTGTGTTAAGACTCCTTTTGATCCCGGTTATTGCGGGAATATCCTATGAGTTTAGCAGAATTGCGGGTAATACGGACAACAGAGTTGTGAATTTCCTTTCAAAGCCCGGGCTTTTAATGCAGTCGCTTACAACAAAGGAACCTGATGATTCCATGATAGAAGTCGGTATTGCTTCCGTAGAAGCGGTATTTGACTGGGAGCCTTTTGTTGAAGAACTTAAAAATGAAAGAAGAGCTGCCACGAAAAGTGCAAGAAGCAGTTCATTAAATGCCGCAGAAAACAATACAACGGACAAAAGGAGTTTTGATCATAAACGTAACGGGAACAAGAAAACCGGCAGTAACACTTCTAAAAGCGGTAAACGCAGTAATTACAGTTATCAGCAGCATGAAGAGATCAAGGATGATGAGGATATAACCGAACAGGTTAACAGTGTAAGATCCGCTCAGGTTGTTGATAACAGAGTGATCGCACCCATCTCTGAAGAGGCCTTCAAACCCTTGGAGGTAGACATTTCGGATCTTTTTGATATTAAGCTTCCTGAAAATTATGACACCACAAAGAAGCTTTTCGGAAAAAACCGAAAAGGAACAATGGAAGCAGGTTCCGAATACATAAAAAGATCCGAACAGGCAGAGAAAGAAGCGGATGAACTTCTTAATGCGCTTGATGTCATGTTTGAGTACAGTGGTGCAAAAACCGTTACTGAGATGAGTGATGACCCTGCGGTTACCCATGGAGACAATATCGTGTTCAATTTTGACTCCGAAGCGGTGCAGCATGCTCAGGATGTTATAGATATGTCAGCTTCGGCAAAATGACCGAAGGCACTCTTTTAGGGCGGATAAAAAATGAGCTACAAAGAGCTTTTAAAAGAAATTACAGAGAGATTGAAGGCGACAAACGTTCCGGAGGCTGAATCGGATGCTTGGCGCCTTTTTGAAGGTATAACGGGATTCACAAGGGCACAGCTTTTTATGATGGGAAATGAGGAGATAACCGACCTTAGTATCATAGAAAAAGCCCGCC
>JAFSWD010000159.1 GCA_017444675.1 Lachnospiraceae bacterium | reverse complement strand
TTGCAGTTTTCGACAGATGCTGCTAACTGGAGCACATGGGACGGAACAACAACGTTACAATCAGTAAATAATGTCCTTTACCTCCGCGGATCCGGAAATACGAAGATTACGGGTGGTACATCTGAAAAATGGGTGATCACTTCTGCCGGGGAAGTATCATGTGATGGAGATATAAGGACACTCCTTGATTATGAGCATCCTGATAGTACCATAATGGGTTCGGACTGTTTCAAAGATATGTTTTACGGCTGTACAAGCCTTGAAACAGCGCCTGAGCTGCCGGCAACAACGCTGGAAGATAATTGTTACGAAAGCATGTTTCACGGCTGTGAAAGCCTGGTAGAAGCGCCGGAACTGCCGGCCAAAACTCTGAAAAGAGAATGTTATTAGGACATGTTTCACGGCTGTACAAGCCTGGTCAGTGTTCCTGCTCTGTCGGCAACAACGATGGCAGAAAGATGTTGTGCTATGATGTTTTCAGGCTGTACAAGCCTGGTTAATGCTCCGGCTCTGCCGGCAACAACGCTGGCACTGGATTGTTATGGTCATATGTTTGAAAACTGTACAAGTCTGGTCAATGCTCCGGATCTTCCGGCAACAACGCTGGCAGAGTCCTGTTACAATAATATGTTTATAAACTGTACAAGCCTGGTTATAGCCCCGGATCTTCCGGCAACAACGGTGGGAATATCTTGTTACACTTTTATGTTTCAGGGCTGTACAGGCCTTCTTATCCCCGCGGAACTTCCGGCAGAAACTTTGATACATAACTGTTATCAAGCTATGTTTAAGGGCTGTACAAGCATGAAGTTTTCAGAGAATAAAGATGAATCCTATAATGCAGGATACAGGGTTCCTAAAAGCGGGAACGGAACGATAGCAGACTCTTCTAATGCACTTGACGAGATGTTTACGGGAACCAACGGTGCCGCCTTCACTCCGGCTATCAACACAACCTATTACCGGGTCGGCTATTCCGTCAATATCACCGGCGGAAAGAATGCGACTGCAAGCGGCGGTTCAACAAAGCAGACGGCGCTTAGCAGAGAAATGACAACAGTCACGTTTACGCCGGACAGCGGTTATCATTTTGCGGAATTTGATGATATCACAAAAGACAATGTTACTGTGCACAGAGTAAGCAATGTTGAGGTCAGGGTTTCCGGGATACCCACGGCATATGTTGAGATAGCTGTTCCGGATGCAGCAGAAGGTGCGCCCGGAAAAGTTCCGTTTACAGAGCCGGGGCAAAGATATGCCTCCTCAGAGGATAATTTTGCACCCATAGCCTCATCCGGATCGATAAAGAGTCTGGTACTTGATTTTTCAAAGGTGGCAGGATCCGAAGTGAAACCTTCCGAACTCAGGATGACCGGAATAAAGGGCAGTGTGTTTACCACCAAAGATAAGCTTAGGGATAAAAAATCATTCAAGACTACCGGCGGTGTAAAGGTCAGGGTAAACAAGGATATGACTGCGAAGATAATATGCAGGAAGAGTGGCACAGCCACCCTGACCATAGCGGACGGAAATACCTATACCATTACATTCAAAGTCCAGAAACCTAAAGCACAGAAAAATGCAAAAATAATACCTAAGGGTGGCAGCATGGTGATAAAGACCGTGCGGGATCTCTTTGGCACGGATATAGATGCCGGAGAACTCACCATCCATAAGCAGAAGCACTCCCAGGCAACGATCTCGGATAATAAGCTTTATGTAGATCCGAAAGAAGAGGATAAGATAAAAGTCCGGTATAAGTATCTGGATAAAAAGTACAAGATAACTGTGAAAGTGAAGTGATGACCTGTACAAGAATCTGTAAAGAAAGTATAATTTACCGAAAGTCCGATGACGAAGAGAGATTTTTATGGATATTAAGACAAGGTACTATAAATTTCCAGTGGGAAGCGTTGTACTCAGGCGTACCGGCGATAAACTGGAAAAAAAGGGAAAAAAGGGCATCTGGGAGGATGCTTCAGACCAGCTTTGGAGATTTTATTCGGGAGACGATGATCTTATTGAGATATCTCCGGAAGAAGCCGGGTAAGATAAGGAATAGTCAGATCGAAAGGAATTGAAATGCTGGATGCGATAATGGATGCCGGGCTGGACTCGGTGAAAATGCTGCCGTTTTTATTTGTCACTTACCTTTTTATGGAGTATCTGGAGCAGCATGCATCGGGAAAAATAGCTGAAACGGTTAAAAAGTCCGGAAGGTTCGGGCCGGTGATCGGCGGGATCGCCGGAATGTTTCCCCAATGCGGGTTTTCAACCGCGGCATCAAACCTATATGCAGGTAAGGTGATCACTGCAGGGACTCTTCTTGCCATATATCTGTCCACATCGGATGAGATGCTGCCTCTCTTTATCTCAAGCCAGGTGGAGGCGGACAGGATAGTAAAGATAGTGCTGTTAAAGGCATTGATCGGTATTTTCTGGGGGCTCACATTTGATGCCTTAAGAAGGAATGTTTTTAAGAAAAAGGACGAGCCCATGGATATCCACAGCCTTTGTGAAAGGGAGGGCTGCCACTGCGACGATGAGGAGCAGGAATTTAAGGACATGCAGGAAGTCCATGACTTAAAAGAGCATTCCAAACATCATAAAGGTATAGTGAAGCCTGCCATAAAGCACAGTTTAAGCATTTTTTTCTTTATCCTTGTTTCCTCGGTGTTTATCAATATTCTCGTTGAGGCAGTGGGAGAAGAGGCAATAAGGGGAGTTTTTGAGAGAAGCGGTATCGTGATGAACTTTGCCGCGAGCCTTATAGGGCTTATTCCCAACTGCGCGGCATCGGTATTTATCACAGAATTCTTTCTTGAGGGGATGATAGGTTTCGGCGCACTGATGTCAGGAC
>JAFSWD010000158.1 GCA_017444675.1 Lachnospiraceae bacterium | reverse complement strand
GCGCCCCAGAGGGGAAGGCTTAATGGAATTGAGTCAAGCCCGGGGATGAAATAAGGGTGCGGATATGATACAATAGACAGAGTTGGGAGGTGAGTGTTTGTGCAGCAGATAGTAGTCGTTACATCGGGTAAAGAAAAGGTTGAAAAAGCTTTCAACAGACGCGACCTGTATGTTGTATGGTGTCCGATGCGTCTGGAGGCTATCATTTCCGAAAGAGCCAAATCCAATATTCTTTTTCTCTGTGTCTTTGATGACGATCCCGATGAAATAAGACGGATCGGGATGTATCTCAGGGATATCTGTATCGAGGAAGAAAAAATAGTATATATATATGGTAACAAGGAGGGAGTGATCCTCTTAAGATCTTATGTTCCGTCTCTCTTCATCAGAAGAGCGGCCTATTTTTATGCCGAAACACTTGATTCCATAGTGGACGATCTGTCGGAATTGGAAAAGATCACAAATAATCCGGAAAAAAGACACAGCATACTTATAATGGAAGAGGATGTGGAATATATCGCAAAGCTCCGTCCCTATCTTGAGGGAGATTACCGGGTCTATGTATGCTCGTATGATCTTAGTGAGGTTGGAATACTGATCTTTTATTCAGATATCATTTTAATAGGTTCAAGCGGACGGTTTACGATACCGGAATCCATTGAATTGCTGCGGGCAATATCGGAAAGACGAAGAAATGCAAACCTCCATGCTTATTTCCTTGCTGTCGATAGGGCGGAGCGTGAAAAATTAAACGTATCCGGTATCGGAGGAAGCATTGCATTTTCAAAAGATATGGAAATATCCAGGACGGCAAATTATCTGCTTTCCATTAAATGATCATCAGAAAACAACAAATATAATGGTGCACAGCATTATCACTATGCCAATGCACGTCATCATCATTGCGAAGGTGAAGTTGGAGACAAGAGGCTCGGCGGCTGCACTGAGTTCTGCGGACAGTGTGCTGAGAAGGCCCGGATAAGCTTTTTCTCTCCCCTGCACCTTCTTCTCTTTCATGGCGGTTTTTCTGAGGAGGAGGATGCACCCGTCCAGAACACTTTCAAGGATCCTCGCTAAAGTACAGAAAACAACAAGACCTGTCCTGCATAAAGGACGAAGGATCTTGTTTTCCCCAAATACAGAAGACAGAGAGCCAAAGGCTTTTGCAAGAGGTCCGGTAAGGATCGGGCGGAGGATCCTGTTTTCCCCGAAAATAACGGCAATGTTGTGAAGAAAGTTTGGAAGATGTTTAGTGATAAGCGGACGATATATGAGGTCTTCCAGATCCAGTTTATCCGGCCAGAGGTTGAGATAGCTGCCGTCTTTTACAAGAACTTTTCTGACTATGATAAGATAAACCGCGCCGCCGATCGTAAGCGAGATAATACTTCCTTTCAGATTTTCCGGAGAAAAAGCCTTAAAATGCAGTATCTCTTCAAAGCCGGTCATATATGAAACGAGTCGGGTGCTTATAAAGGGCTGCCCCAAAACCACCATCAGTAAAGAGGAACAAAAGATCGTGGCGGTACTAATACCATTCATGCATTTATCATTCTGATCAAAGGACTGCTGTCTTGTAATATCCCTGTTCTTTTCCACAAATACGCAGATAAAGAGCTTTATCATATAGGCAAAGGTAAGACCGCCGGAAATAAGGAAGATCCATTCTACAAAGGATAAAAGCCTGCTGTATTGCTCTAAATGATGGATGCCGTCAACAATACCTTCGTGGAGAAGTGTCTTACTGAGATAGCCGTTAAACATGGGAACACCGCTGATCCCAAGGGCTCCAAGCGCAAAGGATATCTTTAAGAAAAGCTTATTTTTCCCCCATCCCCTTATCTCATCCAAAGTCAGTACGTGCAGGTTCATAACCACTACGCCGGCTGCCATAAATAGAGTAAGCTTTATAAGAGAGTGATTTACCATATGGAGCATTACACCGGACATGGCAATGCTTAAGCCTTCCACGCTGCCTGCTGCTGTTAGTAAGACTGCTGTCCCGAGGCCGGTGAGGATAAAGCCGATCTGTGACATGGAGGAGCAGGCCAGGGTTCTTTTCAGATTTATTGAGAAGAGTGCCAGCACCGCGCCAAGCGCCATCGTTACGGCACCAAGTAATAGAACCAGTAATCCGAAGGCTTCATTTCCCAAAAGTGCCGTGGTGGAAATCATAAGGATCCCGTAGACTCCGACTTTAGTAAGAATACCGGACAGAAGCGCCGATGCAGGGGAAGGAGCCACAGGGTGGGCTTTAGGCAGCCAGACATGAACCGGGAACATACCCGCTTTGCAGCCAAAGCCAAAGAGAATGCAGATCCCGGCAGCAAAGATCATCGAATGATGTGAAGATGCGGCTGCAGCTTCTTTTAGATCGGCAAAGGACAGAGTTCCCGCCGCATACTGCAGCATGGCAAGACCCATAAACAGGACCAGTCCTCCGATAACGGCTATAAAGAGATATGTATATCCGGCATTTACGGCATCCTCTGTTTCTTCATGGATGACCCAGGTAAAGGAAGTAAAGGAGAGGATCTCAAAAAATATGAAGGCAGTCATCAGATCTCCGGACAGCATTACTCCTTC
>JAFSWD010000012.1 GCA_017444675.1 Lachnospiraceae bacterium | reverse complement strand
TGAGGTATATACACCGGTAAAGAGCTTAAAGCTTGACAAGAAGAAGTTAGAGCTTGGAACCACGCAGCAGAATTGCTACAGTAAGATCACGGTTGTGGAAGTGCTGCCGGAGGATGTTGGGGTTCCTAACATCAAGTGGACATCTAAAGAATCATCCATCGTACAGCTTGCGGCCATAGAAGAAAATGTCGGGCCGACGGAAGAGGCCTTTGAAAAAGCAGGTGATTCCGTCACTACCGGAGATGGTCAGGTACTGGCTGTTAAGGGTATCAAACCGGGTATGACAACGATTACAGGTGTCGCCCAAGACGGGTCCAATAAGAAGGTTACCTGCACGGTGATCGTGAAATAGATGTTAACCCTAGGACAAACGCATTTTTTTAATTGAAGTTCTTTTTTTCTATATTGAGGGAGCATTACCTTTAATAAAAGGAAGATTTCCGTGCTGAGACAAGTCTCATCACGGAAATCTCTTATTTTAACGCGCATTTAAGAAAGGCTATCTGAAATGAAATATCCTCTTATTTCTTAACTGAGAGCATAGCTTCTGCGATAACATTTTCGTCGAAGCAACTGAGAAGCACACAGAGATGGCCTTCAATATCCCAGCCAAACTGTTTCCTTAGAACTCTCATACTGGGTGCTTTGACCAAAGGCTTCGTAAGCTTGCATAAGGAAAGAGCAAGCTTGTTTAAGAGGCTGAGATTGTTGAAAGCGTTTTTATCCATTGTGGTATTTTCGTCTTCTCGCATTGTGTAGTCAAGATGCCAATGGAGTTTATTCTCTACGCACCAATGCCCCCTTATAGCTTCTGCGCAGAGCCGTATGTCGTCAACGCTTGCGGCATAATATCTTATCTCGGTTGTTTCCTTTCCGGAATGAACATCAATCATTTTTTTTATACAGCAGATAAAAGCTTTCAGCCCACTCCATTCCTTTATAATCTTCCTTTTGGTTGGTCTTACGAGATAGAACTGCCGTACTTCAATTTTCTTATGTGCTTTTTCTCTTGTTTCATAATAATCCCCCTTGTCCTTGTAATATTCCAACAGCTCTGTCTCGTTAAAATAATCTGCCGCTTCTTCAAGGAGCCCTGCCTGATTGCCTTTCAAGCCTCCGACATAATCTCCTTTTTTGCTCTTTATGATGGCAACGGTGTCTTTCCGCGTATGAAGAGCGTCAAAGGTCACAACACATCCTTTGAGCTGCATCTGGGTCAGGGCATCTTGGGCAACAGGGATCTCGTTCGTTTTTTCGCTTATGGCTTTCGAATATAGACATATCTCATTTGAGGCATCAAATATATGCAGGGTCTGCAGGTTCCTTATTTTGTCATCACAGGTATATCTTCTCCCGGTGCCCCGCTGCTCCTTGCCGTCCACACATATGAGGCGGTATTCATCTGGTTCCTTGGGAAGAGATTTTTTTATGGCTGTTATATTTTCCACCAAAAAGGTTACGGTAGCTTTCTGGAGCTGTTCTGTATCAATCAGGGAAAATACTCTGCGGAATGTGTCATGGGATGGGATCCCGTTTTTGAGCCGGATGAATTTTTGGAGCCACTTCTGCTTGGATTTTCCGAAGCTCTCCATTTCCACCCACGTAGAAGCGTTCGCCAAGACGGCCAGAAAAGCTATGAGGATGATCTCTACCAGCGGATAGTCTATCATTGCCTGGCACCTTACGTCATCAATGTCCCTGAACAGCCTGACGAAGCGCCATATCACGGCCTTGGGCGGGACGGTATTCTTCTCATCGCAGGAAATGCCCAGCTGATGGATGTTGTCTGAATACGTTGCAATAAAGCAATTCATTTTTGCCATGGCCCGCCCTCCCAGTCAATTCCGTATTTCTTTGAAATTGAAGAAACGATTCCGCTGATGCCGCACAAATAAAGTGTCTTTCCGATTTTGACAAGTCGGACATCCGGGAAGAATCTTGAAATTTGTTCCAGGTCATCTCCATAGGTTTTATCAAGTACATCTGAAATCATCCGGATTCCGCGATCGATTCCCGTTTTCTGTGATGGTGAAAGTGTATCAGGAAAAGCAACACCCGGGAAAAGGAACTGAAGGCTGGAGTGGTTCAAAAGCTCGGCGGAAAATGTACCGTAAACATAGGACAGAACAGAGCAGCAGAATACAAGCTCGCCGTACTTGGGGAAGCTCTTGCGAAAGCCAGCCAGTATATTCTGCGAAGCAGACACAATGGCATAGGACATGCCGACTTCATAAACGGAAGGTGGTGCTTTAAAGCTGGATCCTGATTTTATCAGGCCGTCCTCCTGAGTGATCCTTCCGATATACCCATCACTCACCCGGACCACCTTTCCGGTCTCCTTGTCCCTCACGGAATGGGCCGCATAAAGGTAATACTTGTCGCCCACCTTATTGATATAGGT
>JAFSWD010000157.1 GCA_017444675.1 Lachnospiraceae bacterium | reverse complement strand
ATGCCGACGCTGATTTATTTTTCTCCATTTCAACCTTGTTTTTGGCATTTTTTAGGATTTATAGCTCAAAATATACCTCAAAAATGAATTTTCTCTCCACTTTTTAAAAAATAGGTTTGGCGCCGGATTAAAAAATATAGTTTGTCTACAGTCTGAGAATGCCCTTGCTTTAAGGGCATTCTTTTTTTATAATTCATAGATGATCTTATCTGTATTTATTTGCATTTTTGGATAAATGTGATACAATAAAACAAGACGTGAACAAGAATTCACGACACAGGAGAGGAAAAAATGAATACTTTAAGAAAAATCTGGTGTAGAACATTTCAGGCAGGCATGAACGTGGTATTACCCCTTATGCCTTACAGAGAACCCAAGCTTCTTGACGGGGTAAAGGCTATTCCCGAGTGCCTTAAGGAGCATGGAGTGGATAATTGTATCCTTGTAACAGATAAGGGCATACGTGGTCTCGGCCTTACACAGACTCTTGAGGATTGCCTTAAGGAAGCAGGGATCAAATGCACGGTTTACGATGAGACCGTAGCCAATCCCACTATAGCAAATGTGGAAGCTGCAAGAGAACTGTATGTAAATAACGGATGTAAGGGCATCATCGCTTTCGGCGGCGGTTCATCTATGGATTGTGCCAAGGGAGTGGGAGCCAGGATAGCAAGACCCAATACTTCATTAAAGAAGATGAAGGGGTTAATGAAGGTGCGTAAGAAACTGCCTTTACTCATTGCAGTGCCCACCACAGCCGGAACGGGAAGTGAGACCACCGTCAGTGCGGTCATCACGGACGGTGAGACCCATTATAAATATGTGATAAATGATTTCCCTTTGATACCTGAGTATGCGGCACTTGAGCCTGATGTTACTCTGGGACTTCCCGGAAGTCTTACCTCCACCACAGGTATGGATGCCATGACTCATTCCGTGGAAGCATTTATTGGACATGCAACCACGAAGAAGACAAGAGCAGCGTCCATCGAGTCTGTAAGGCTGATCCTGGAAAACCTCGAGAAAGCCTATGCCAACGGACAGGACAGAGAGGCAAGAGCCGGGATGTTAAGGGCTTCTTACCTTGCAGGTTGTGCATTTACAAGAAGCTATGTGGGCTATGTTCACGCTGTGGCTCACAGTCTCGGAGGACAGTACGGTATACCCCACGGACTTGCCAATGCGGTCCTTCTTCCTCATGTACTTGAAATGTACGGGAAATCCGCCCATAAGAAGCTGGCTAAGCTGGCAAAGGCTGTGGGACTTGTTCCTGAAAACACAGATACGGCAGAAGCTGCCCACATCTTTATAGAAAAGATCAGACAGATGAACAGGGACATGAACATTCCCACCACTCTTAAAGGCATTAAGGAAGAGGATATCCCGTTGATGGCAGAACATGCGGACAAGGAGGGCAATCCCCTTTATCCCGTACCCGCTTTATGGAATAAGGAAGAACTTAAAAAGGTGTACAGGAGAGTAATGGAGTAAATAAGTCCTTGACTTTTTACGAACATTATTGTATTCTTCAAAGACAGCGATGAGGATGCGTAAGTAGTTTTCACGGAGAGCAAAAGCAGAGAGCCTGTGGCCGGTGCGAACAGGTCGGAGACGGGAAAATGAATTTCAACATCGGAGCTAAAATTTAATCCCAATGAGAGCAGGCGTCAGCCTGAAGATGGGTGGTACCGCGGGTAGATCTCGTCCCATATGAGTTTAGGCTCATATGGGACTTATTTATTTATCATTTAATTTTTTACGGAGGACGACATGCAGAACTTAGAAGAGTTGAAGGCCAGCATAACAGCTATTAAGGATGAGATCCTTAAAGGGGCTGCGGATCTTAAAAATTCCAAGGAGGTATATGAGTTCAAGAAGAACTTCCTTGATCCCAAGGTCGGCAAGATCAGCCAGCTCATGAAGGGAGTGAAGGATATTCCCGGAGAGATGAGAGCGGATTTCGGTAAGGGAGTTAACGAACTCAAGAATTGGGCAGGCGAACGCTTTAACGAAATGGACGAAAAGATGAAGGCTGCTGAGGCCAAGCTTCGTTACGAAAGCGAGAAGATCGATGTTACCATGCCCGCAACTCATTCCATGAAGGGCTATCTTCATCCCGTAACACAGATCAGAAACAGAGTGATAGACATCTTTGCATCTATGGGCTTCGAAGTGGTGGAGACCAGGGAGATAGAGAACGATTACTATAACTTTACCGCCCTGAACACACCTCAGGATCACCCGGCAAGAGATATGCAGGATACATTTTATCTCTCTCCCGAATTCCTTCTTGCTACCCAGACTTCGGCAGCGCAGATCCATACCATGGAGAAGAAGAAACCGCCCATTAAGATGGTGGCAGCTCCCGGTAAGGTGTTCCGTTCGGATGATGATGCTACCCATTCTCCCATGTTCCATCAGATCGAGGGTCTGGTAGTTGACAAGAAGATCACTCTCTGCGACCTGCAGGGTATGCTGGACGTGCTTGTGGCAAATCTCTTCGGTGAAGGCACCAAGACAAGACTTCGTCCTTCCTATTTCCCTTTCACCGAGCCCTCCGTAGAAGTGGATGTCAGCTGCTTCGAGTGTGGCGGCAAGGGTTGCAGACTTTGTAAGGGTACGGGCTGGATCGAGGTTCTCGGTGCAGGTATCGTAAACAGAAAGGTCCTCGAAAACTGCAACATCGATCCCGATGAGTATTCCGGGCTTGCTTTCGGATGCGGTCTTGAAAGACTTGCAATGTTGAAATACGGCATTAACAACATCAAGATGCTCTACGAATCGGATCTTAGAGTGCTTGAACAGATCGATGATAAATAAACAGGCATATGTTTTGTCCACAATTTAAATGCAGGAGGATTAGAAAATGTTAGTACCGCTTAGCTGGTTAAAAGATTATGTAGATATAGATGTTACCCCTCAGGTGTTGGAAGAGAAACTCTTCGGATGCGGCTTCGAGGTGGAAGAACTTAATGAAGTCGGAAAGGATATTTCCGATGTTGTTGTAGGACTTGTTACAGAGTGCGATCCCATTCCCGACACCCATCTTCATGTGTGCAAGGTGGATCTGGGAGAGGGTGAACCTGTTCAGATCTGCTGCGGAGCAGACAATGTGTGCGCGGGAAAGAAATTCCCCGTAGCCAAGGTGGGCGCACAGGTTTATGCCACAGCCAAGGACCATGTTACAGTTGAAGGCGTTATGAAGATCGGTAAGGGAAAGCTGAGAGGCTATGATTCCTTTGGAATGCTCTGCTCCGGAACGGAGTTGGGCGTAAGCGAAGACATGTATCCCGGAGCAGGCTACAACGGACTGCTGGTGCTTCCCGATGATGCAAAGGTGGGAAGCGATGTAAAGCCCATCCTGGGTCTTGACGACTGGATCTTTGATATTTCCGTTACAGCCAACAGACCCGATTGTCAGAGTATCTTCGGTATAGCAAGAGAAGTGGCTGCCGTTCTTGAAAAGCCTCTTAAGACTCCGGATCTTTCCTACACCGAAAGCGGAGTGAAGAAGGAAGGCTTCAAGGTTACTGTGGAAGCTCCCGAGCTTTGCCCCAGATTTATAGGACATTATGTTTCAGACGTTAAGATAGCAGAGTCTCCCGCCTGGATGAAGAGGAGGCTGGCTCTTGTGGGAATAAATGCCATTTCCAATATCGTTGATATCACAAATTATATCCTTATCGAGTTGGGACAGCCTATGCATGCATTTGATGAAGCTTTCCTTGAAAAGGGTGAGATCTGTGTCAGAAGAGCAAAGGATAAGGAAAAGATCGTTACCCTGGATGAGAAGGAATTTGAACTCACTTCCAATAACCTGGTGATCTGCGACGGTGTTAAGCCTGTGGCGCTTGCGGGAGTTATGGGAGGACTTAATTCCGAGATCCGTGACACCACCACCGGAGTCGTGTTTTTATCGGCCAAGTT
>JAFSWD010000156.1 GCA_017444675.1 Lachnospiraceae bacterium | reverse complement strand
GAGCATCATTGAAGTAAGCGGGAACTGTGATGACAGCTTCCTTAACAGGCTCACCGAGATAGCTTTCAGCATCTGCCTTCAACTTCTGAAGGATCATAGCGGAGATCTCCTGAGGAGAAAATCTCTTATCATCGATTGTTACTCTGAAGTCAGAACCCATATGTCTCTTAATTGAAGAGATGGTCTTTTCGGAGTTTGTAACTGCCTGACGTCTTGCGGAATCACCTACAATACGTTCACCGGTCTTTGTGAAAGCCACAACTGAAGGTGTGGTTCTTCCTCCGTCGGGATTTGTAATAACAACGGGCTTACCACCCTCCATAACTGCGACGCAGGAATTTGTTGTTCCAAGGTCAATACCAATAATCTTACTCATTTCTTTTTCCTCCTAATCTTGGGTATAAGGAAACCTTTCCGATCCCCTTACAAATTTTCTTTTAGTCCGGTATTCAGCCGTTTTTCTAATTTGCAACCTTAACCATCGAATGTCTTACGATGGTATCTTTATAATAATAACCCTTCTGGAAAACCTCGACGACTGTATTCTCGCCTGCGTTCTCATCTTCAACATGCATCACCGCATTATGAAGGTCAGGATTAAATTCACAGTTCAAAGCTTCGATCTCCTTAAGTCCCGCTTCCTGAAGGCCGGTCATCATCTGCTTATAAACCTTTTCCATGCCTGCCGCGAAAGGCTTTGCTTTTTCTTCATCGGAAAGCATATCAAAACCTCTCTCAAAATTGTCGATAACGGGAAGGATCTTTTCCACTATGTTTTTCGCACCCATATCGAACATTGCACTTTTCTCTTTTTCGGTACGTTTACGATAATTGTCGAATTCAGCCATCTGACGAAGTATCCTGTCATTTAACTCTTCGATCTCAACATCCTTTTTGTCTTTCTTTTCCTTCTTTCCCTTCACAGCTTCCTCATCCTTTTCATCTTTCTTTTCTTCGGAAGCTTCTTTTTCCTGTTCCCTCTTTTCTTCCGCAGAGGTTTCTTCGGTTTCTGCCGTTGCAGTCTCCTTCTCGTCCTCTAAGGTCTCTTTTTCTTTATCATCAACCTTTTTGGACTCTTCCTCCTTATTCTTGTTCTTTACCTTTTTTTCCAATTCCTTGGCGTTCAAGATATATTCTCCTTTCAGCTATTTCTTTATCAATTCATTAATTTGATTTTTGATGGTTGTAAGTGCGGAAACCACTTTTTCATAATCCATTCTCTTGGGTCCCACGATACCGAACTTGCCATACATTCCGTCGGCCAGTTCATAGGTGGCTGTTACCACGGAACAATCCTTCATGGAATCAACGGTAACTTCATCTCCTATGTAAACCTGAATGGGATTCCCGTCTGCATCTTCTTTTTTCATGAGTTCCGTAAGTTCCTTTTTCTCTTCGATCTCGTAGAGAATGTCAGAAGCATTGTCCCCGGAGGACAACTCGGGATACTTAAGTATATTGGTAGCTCCGCTGGTATAAACCTTAACCTTCTCTTCTTCTCCCAATGCCTGAGCCACTGCATCAAGGACATCATTTACGACGCTGCCCAAACCTTCGGACTGTTTTTTCATGTTGCCTATGATCTCAAGATTGATCTCAGAAAGATCCAGCCCCTGAAGGAAGGTGTTAAGCATGAGATTAAGCTTCAACATGGTTTCGGGTTCTATAGGCTTTGCAACCTCTATCACCTTATTCTTAACTATATTACCCTCAATAAGGATAACCACAAGTATCGAGTTTTCACTGACTTCCGTAAGCTGAACGAACTTGATCTTTTTGCTCCTGTACATGGGTGTGGTAACCATGGCCGTGTAATTTGTACTTGCGGCAAGAAGCTTTGTGGCCTGCTCAAGAAGATTTTCCATCTTATCGGCTTTATCAAGGAGCATTGTCTTTATCTCCTTGATCTCTTTGTCCTTGCTTTCCATCATCTTGTCCACGTAAAGCCTGTAGGCTTTATCTGTGGGAATACGACCTGCGGAAGTGTGAGGGGAGGTTATATATCCCATCTCTTCCAGATCGCTCATTTCATTTCTGATGGTAGCGGAAGAAAGATTAAGGTCCGTGAACTTTGAAATAGTTCTTGAACCGACCGGTTCACCGGTCTCGAGATAATTTCTGATTATGGCATTAAGAATTGTCCATTTTCTGTCATCTAATTCCAAAGCTCAGGTTCCTTTCTGTAAATAGATTCGATTTTTTATTGTTAGCACTCAAATGTTTAGAGTGCTAATTGATAAAAATAAAATAGCATTAGCACTCAACTTGGTCAAGTGCTAATGCCACCTTTTTTATAAAGATTCCCTAAAACTATTTTATTTTTAATTTAAAGGTCACATAAATGGTCTTAACCTGTCCCAAAGCAGAGGGATCAAGGATGGTAGGACTTGCATAGGTGGCTCTTCCCATAGGTGTTCTGATATCCTGAACCTCACTCATCTTGGAGATCCATTCATTGTAAAGGTTAATCCTGGTACAATTCATATCATCGGAAGTACAATAAGGAAGCTTATTGTAATTGTACTTTTCTCCGTTGATAACGATCTCGCTGATAGTCATGAGGCATCCGGGGAAGAGTTTTTCACCGTTATCGATACCTACTGCACTGAATACCACACTGTTGGCATATCCTGCCGCTGTACCGGTAAAATCCAGCCCCACTGTGTATTCTCCGTCTCCGGTGACATAAACATCAGTTGCCACCACTCCCGCAGTTTTGGATTCGGGTGTATAGGTGTCTCCCACACTATAGGATACATTCCAGTCGGATGAAGAATACATAAGCCAGGCTATAGCTTTGTCATCCGGCAAAACAAAAGGATCGGGAGCATTATCATAGGCTGTCTGCATCTCCTTCTGCGCCATACTTACATAGTCGTTTCCGATCAAAGCCTGTGATGCGGCAGAATGATTAAGATAAAGAGTTGCCATGTCAGCATCGATTATGGAAGCCTCCTGTCTGTTATAAAGATTATTGCAATCCCAAAGCACCGGTACAAAACCGTATACATCGCAATTGTTGAGGAAGTTGGTGGTGTATTCCTTTGCCCCTTCTCTGAGTGTTTTTCCGTCCGTCATCAATACACCGTATTCGCCTATAACAACACCCACTCCTTTTTCGGTATAGGCAGCCATTTTAGCAAGGGCATTGTTCATATTGGTGTATTCCGTTTTTGCTCCCCAGGAATCTATGGAGCCGAAGATACAATAACCCGAAGGATCATAGTAGTGTACCGAAACCAAAAGTTTCTTTTCTGCCTTGTCCAAAGGCATCTTAAACCTGTCATCAAGAGTATTGTTTATATCTGTTCCAAAACCTGCGATCAGGAGGAATCTATTCTCATTATTACCTCCTGTGGCTCTTACCGTATCAACAAAGGCCTGATTTACTTCATTGCAAAGTCTGAACTTTTCATCCGTGGAAAGTGCCGTAGTCTCCGAATCGGAACAGAAAATGCTGTTTTCGTCGAAACGAGCTCCCAATTCCTCATTGGCTGATTCAAAGATCAGGTAGTCGGAATAGTCTTTAAAGTTTTCCGCAATCTGCTTCCACATGGAGGTATAAAGCTTCATGGCTTCATTTCTTGTCTCCTCGCTGTCGGATCCGAACATGCCCCACCAGCCGTTATCCCAGTGATCGTTTATAATGGCATACATACCCGCATTTCTTGCATAATCCACGATCTCAGTAACTCTTGCCATAAACTTTGCATCTATATCATAGTTCTTTTCTTCCACATGCATACCGCTGGTCCACCCTACCGGAATACGAATGGTATCAAAGCCCGCAGCCTTCATTCCGTCGATCATTTTCTGTGTGGTAACGGGTTGTCCCCAGCCGGTCTCATAAACAGAAGGGTCGGCACCGACTCCGGCGCTCTCTCTGCCGGCTGTAGCTTCCATAGTATTCCCCAGGTTTATACCTCCGCCCATAAGTTCGGCAACTTCAAGAGCAGTAAGTCCGTCTCTCATCTTTCCGTCATCCGAAGACTTTTTAAGGGTGGGTTCTTCCTTCACCGTACCGGTTATAATGTTGTTCACAGTATCATTCTCAGCATCGTTCTCTGTGATGTCGGACTTGTCATCCGGCAGGGTTGAAGAATTGTTCTCTTCAATGGTATTTACTTTACCGTTTTCCTCCTGCCCGCAAGCGGAAAACAGTCCCAATGTAAGAACCGCGCACAAAAGTAATGCTGTTTTTTTCATCCGATCTTTCTTCATAGGTTACCTCCAAACTACTGCTTTAAACATAAAAAAGCCATTGCTATTTTCTCATAGCAATGGCCTAAATTTAACAATATTTTTTTGAACTAAAAAGGTGTAAAAACTTTACTTATTCTTCAGATACTCATCAATAGCGGCTGCAGCCTGCTTACCTGCCTGCATTGCAAGAATAACGGTAGCGGCGCCGGTAACCGCATCGCCGCCGGCAAATATGCCTTCGCGGGATGTCTTTCCGGTAACTTCTTCCGCAACTATGCACTGATGGGAATTAATTTCAAGGCCTTCAGTAGTGGAAGAGATCAACGGGTTGGGACTGGTTCCCAAAGCCATGATGACCGTATCCACATCAAGGGTGAAATCCGAACCCTTTTTCTCAATGGGTCTTCTTCTTCCGGAAGCATCGGGCTCTCCAAGTTCCATCTCAACACAGGTAAGACCTTTTACCCAACCGTTTTCATCCACAAGGATCTCCTTGGGATTGGTAAGAAGCTTAAACACGATGCCCTCTTCCTTTGCATGGTGAACTTCCTCCGCTCTTGCGGGAAGTTCTGCTTCGGAACGTCTGTATACTATATAAGTCTCCGCCCCCAGTCTTAAAGCGGTTCTTGCAGCATCCATAGCCACATTTCCGCCGCCGATGACAGCAACTTTTTTACCTCTGGCTATAGGAGTATCATAGTCATCCCTGAAAGCCTTCATAAGGTTGTTTCGGGTAAGGAACTCATTGGCTGAGAATACACCGTTGGCCTGTTCTCCGGGAATACCCATAAACTTGGGAAGTCCTGCTCCCGAACCGATAAATACAGCCTTAAAGCCTTCTTCCTCCATGAGTTCATCTATGGTAACCGACTTACCTACGATAACATCGGTCTCGATCTTAACACCAAGGCTCTTAACATTTTCTACTTCAGCCTTAACAACAGTGTCCTTGGGAAGTCTGAACTCGGGTATACCGTATACCAAAACGCCGCCTGCCTCATGCAGTGCTTCAAAGATGGTAACGTCATATCCTTTCTTTGCCAGTTCACCGGCACAGGTGAGACCTGAAGGACCGGATCCGATGACCGCAACCTTTTTACCGTTCTTTTCGGAGGTTCCCATGGGCTTGATGTTGTGTTCTCTTGCCCAGTCTGCGGTAAATCTCTCAAGTTTGCCGATGGATACGGCTTCTCCCTTAATGCCTCTGATGCACTTGGCTTCGCACTGTGTTTCCTGAGGACATACACGTCCGCAGATCGCAGGAAGTGCAGAATACTTGCTTATTTCATTGTATGCGCTTTCAATGTCCCCGCCTTCTATATGTCTGATGAATTCGGGAATGTTGATCTCAACCGGGCACCCGGTCTGGCACTGGGGTTTCTTACACTTTAAGCATCTGCTCGCCTCTGCCATGGCTTCTTCCAGGCTGTAGCCGAGACAAACCTCATCAAAGTTTTTAGCTCTTTTTGACGCTTCCTGCTCTTTAACGGGAACGCGTATCATTTTATCCTTTACTTCCATTATCCAACGCCTCCTGTTCTACTCGCAATGTCCGCAACCGCCGTGATGGGTATCGCCTTCTCTGAGTTCGAGAAGAGCTCTTCCCTCTTCAGTCTTATATAATCTCTGACGCATCATGGCATTGTCATAGTCAACAAGATGTCCGTCAAATTCAGGTCCGTCAACACAGGCAAATTTAACCTTACCGTCCACCAATACTCTGCAGGCTCCGCACATACCGGTACCGTCAACCATGATAGGGTTCAGGGATACCACTGTGGGGATTCCCAGTTCCTTGGTAAGAAGTGATGCAAATTTCATCATGATAAGAGGTCCAATGGCTACCGCATGATCATAGGTCTTATGAAGATCATTTACAAGATACTTAAGGCAATCGTTTACATTACCCTTTCTGCCCTTTGTTCCGTCATCTGTGGTGACATAAACATTGGCAGCTACTTCCTTCATCTTGTCTTCAAGGATGATAAGGGATTCGTTTCTTGCACCGATGATAACATCCGCATCTATACCCTGCTCATGAAGCCACTTTACCTGAGGATAAACAGGTGCTGTTCCGACACCGCCGGCCATAAAGATTATTTTTTTCTTTTTAAGATCTTCGATACTCTCTT
>JAFSWD010000155.1 GCA_017444675.1 Lachnospiraceae bacterium | reverse complement strand
TCATCCAGTGCAAGATCTGTAATATAACCGTCTGTAAGTTCGAGGTAACGGGGACCCTTATCAAGAGTTCCGTATGTAGTACCGATCATAGAACGTGTGCCCTTACCGAGATCTTCAAGGCCCGCACCGATCTGGAGACCGCCCTCGGAGAAAGCACTCTGTGTTCTTCCGTAAACGATCTGAAGGAAAAGCTCTCTCATAGCGGTGTTGATAGCATCGCATACAAGGTCGGTATTAAGAGCTTCCAAAATAGTAAGTCCGGGAAGGATCTCTGCTGCCATCGCCGCAGAATGAGTCATACCGGAACAACCGATCGTTTCAACGAGCGCTTCCTGAATAATACCGTCTTTAACGTTAAGGGAAAGTTTGCATGTTCCCTGCTGAGGAGCACACCAGCCGATACCGTGTGTATAGCCGGAAATATCCTCAACCTTCTTAGCCTGTACCCACTTTGCCTCTTCGGGAATAGGCGCTGCACCATGATGTACCCCCTGGTGAACAGGGCACATGTTTTTTACTTCTGTTGAGTAAATCATATAATCCTCCTTGTGAAATGATGGATTCCTAAAACCTTAAAGAATATAGCACAGTTTTATTTTTTTTACAATAAAATAAGTTAAAACCTTGTCAAACTTTTGTTTTAACAGTCACCGACTTTATTTCTGAATTTTACCGGTGAGCCTATGGGGACGGGGTTAAGCTCACTGACCCGGGTCACACCGGTTCATTCCTAGTACATCGGTTTTAAAATAAATGGACTAATGCGCAGAATGTTTGCTCGAATGCTCGTGCATGAAAACGCAGGTGTAGCGGGCTACTCCGAGGCTTTCATGTACGGGCAGTCGGGTAAGCAGGCAAGCATTCGGTCCGGTTATTTAATAACCGATGTATTAGGCATAGCCATTGCTTTCTCAAGGGTGACTGCGTCCACCGGTTCTTCCCAAATGTCCTCGTTCAGAACATGACTCAATATAGTGATCTTACCGGAACAGACGATATTTAAAAAATCCGCACAACGCCAAAAAGGCCGCAGTCCCGAAGGAATGCAGCCTTATGATCAATAGTCTTTATTTCTTATCTTTGGAATGACGCTCGCCGATCTGGAATTCGTCACTGTGGGCAAACATGTACTCTACGGTGATGGGATCGTCTCCCGTCAGCTTCTTGAAATCGTCGGTATGAACCGCCATCTTGCCTTCACGGATAGCCTGAGCGAAGGTTACCATACCGTCACTGGAGAAGGGCGCCTCACTATCCTTCTTGAACAGTCCGTCTGTGGTCCTGGGAACACCCATAGCATCGAAGATCTGATAGTTCTCTTCATCTGTTACGGCCTTGTAGCTAATGTTATTGCCGGTCTCTTTGTTTCCGATCTCGACAAACTTTGTAATAGTCATGAGTTCCTTGCCGTTAATGTCAAGAGTCGCGTGATCGTATTCCTTTGCCCGATGGAGGGCATATGCCACCGCCTTGGCACAGTCTTTTCTTGAGATGTAAGCCATAAGTCCGTCGCCCTGGCTGTTTGTCAGGGGAGCATTCATATGCACATATGTGAAGTAATTGGTGATCATTGCTTCAGCATACTGTGAATTGCGCAGGAAAATGTAATCCAGCCCCTCAGCTTTCACATACTCTTCAGTGAATATATGATCCTTCTTTTCAACGGAAGGATTGGTCTCATCCCCTGCATTTACAAGGGATGTGTAGATGATCTTCTTAACGCCGGCCTTCTTTGCGGCGTCAACCGCATTTTTGTGTGCCTCCTGTCTCTTTGGTCCCACGAAAGGCATGGAGATCAGTGCCAGTACATCTGCGCCCTTGAAAGCTTCCACAAGTCCGTCGGGATAATTGAAGTCCGTAACATGAGTTTCAACACCCTGATCCACGAACTGCTTCAAGGCCTCTTCACTGTAGCCGCAAAAGATGAGATCCTTCTTGTCCTCAAGAGTAAGGAGCACTTTTGCCGCCTCAGCGCCAAGATTACCGTCAACACCTGTTAATAATAACTTTCCCATATAACACCTCCTGATATTTTTGGCTTAATAACGTTATTATAACAAGCCTCCTCCCTCTTAAACAATTACGCCATTCTAAACCTTCTATAGTCATGGGATAAAATTTTTATGAACCTATCTGAACGGGATTCATCCCCATTGACTCACTCCAAAGGATTTTATCACTTTTTTATAAATATAAAGAATGCGTCAATTAAAAGTCGAACAGATTGCAACTTTCAGATAAAATTGTTAGAATCCAAAGAAAAATCAATATGGGAGAGTAGGCCTATGTCAAAAAAAATAGTATCTCTATTATTAACAACAGCAGTTGTATCCATACTGCTTACAGGTTGCCAAAAATCCGGTACTACAGCTTCTCCTGTCCCATCTTCCGAAACGAAAAAAAACGGAACCGTTGCCCTTGAAGTGTGGGGCTCCGAGGAAGATGAGGCTCTTATCAACGAAATAATCAAAAGCTTTAAGGCTGAGTATTCGGGTCAGGCGAACTTCGACATTACCTTTGAAGCTCATTCTGAAGCCAACTGCAAAGACAATGTTCTGGGCGATGTTTTAAATGCTCCGGACGTTTTCACCTTTGCGGATGACCAGCTTATGGTGCTGGTAGCATCCGGTGTTCTTAAGGAAGTCAGGAATTCCTCCGCTGTATCCTCAAGAAACCTGAAGGCTGCAAGCGACGCAGCTTCCGTGAGCGGTAAGCTCTATGCCTACCCACTCACAGCGGACAACGGCTATTTTCTCTTTTACAATAAAGCCTATTTAAGCGAGGCGGATGTGCAGACCATGGACAGGATCCTTGACGTAGCAGCCTCAAAGGGGAAACAGGTGTTTATGGACATAACCTCCGGCTGGTATCTCTTTTCTTTCTTTGGCAACACCGGATTGGAGATCGGCCTTAAGGACGACGGACTCAGCACCTACTGCAACTGGAACGCAAAATACAACTCCGTCACCGGCAAAGAAGTGGCAGAGGGGATTCTGAGACTGGGAAAGAACAAGGCTTTTTCCGCCACAGCCAATGAAGGCTTTACCAAAGCGGCAGCCGATGATCTGTTTATTGCAGGCGTGAGCGGCATATGGGATGAAAGCGCCATCAAGGAAGCCTGGGGTGATAATTATGCCGCAACCAAGCTTCCCACCTACACCGTTGCGGGCAAACAGGTACAGCTTTCAAGCTATGCGGGCTACAAGCTGGTGGGCGTGAATTCCTATTCCGATAATTATGACTGGGCATCTGTGTTTGCAGACTGGATGACCAATGAAAAGAACCAGACCTTAAGATTTGAAATGAGAGGTCAGGGTCCT
>JAFSWD010000154.1 GCA_017444675.1 Lachnospiraceae bacterium | reverse complement strand
GGTTAGGGGTTCATTTTTGTTGTTTTTACAACGCACATCAAATTATTAATACATCATAGTTCTCAAAAAGTCAACCAATTATCCTTATATATGTGCTATAATGATTCAAGTGAATTTTGTTAGTAGTATTAGGAGGATTCTTTATGAGCATGTTTCATACTTTTTTTCAGGAGACTGCATCGGCCACTCCCACTCCCATTGTAATAGATGATATGGAAGACATAGCGGACGCTGCCAGGACGGGGCTTATCAACCTTCGTGAATTTCTTATAAATGTTGTTGCCCCCGGCCTTTTGAAGCTTATTCTTGCGATCATTATTTACATCATATGCAGAAAGCTGATCAATGTTGTTGTTAAGCTGGCCAAAAAGGGAATGGATAAGACCAAGTTTGAAAAGGGCGTTGAAAGCTTTTTGCTTTCACTTATCAAGATAGGCCTATATGCTTTGACCATCTTTGCGATCTTTGAGATCCTGGGTATAGCCACCACCACCATAGTTGCGGTACTGGGCTCTGTGGGTCTTACCATCGGTCTTGCATTACAGGGCAGTCTTTCCAACTTTGCGGGCGGCGTTTTGATCCTGATCCTTAAGCCTTACATCGTTGGTGACTACATCGTTACCTGCGGAGTTGAAGGATCCGTGGATTCCATTGATATATTCTACACCACCCTTAAGACACCGGACAACAAGATGATCGTAGTTCCCAACGGTACAATTTCCAACAGCACCATCACCAACGTTTCCCACGAAAAGGAACGTCGTCTGGATCTCACTCTTCCCGTAGCTTACGGTACTGATATCCAGAAGGTAAAAGACCTCCTTACCGGAGTGTACGAAGCAGAGGAAGCCGCTATAAAGGACAAAGGACTTACCGTTTTCCTTGGCGAGTTTGCGGACAGCGCCATCAATATCGGCTTCAGGATATGGGTAAATTCCCCGGATTACTGGACCACCAAATGGAGATTACAGGAAACCATCAACAACGTTTTTGCGGAAAACAATATCGAAATACCTTTCAATCAATTGGATGTACATCTGGACAAATAAAAAACTGCCCCACTTAATGTGGGGCATTACTTTTTTAGATATCGAAGGAACCCAGCTCACTGCCGTTAAATACGTAGTAAACCTTGCTCTCTTCAGGCTTAACATAAAGGTCGATCTGCTTAAGTTCTGCAACTTCTCTCTTAAGATCGAAGGTCCAAACATCCTTAGCCATCTTTACGAAGTCCTCGGTCTCGTATCCCTTACCACCAAACTGAACCGCGATCTTGGTCTTAATGTCCTGAGCCGCAGCCTTTGTTGCTTTTGCGGGCTTAGCTTCAGCCTTAACCGCTGTATCTTTTACTTCCTCTTTCTTTTCAGCTGTCTTCTTAGTTGCTGTGGTTTTTGCAACAGGTTTCTTTTCTGCTGCATCCGTTGTAGATTTCTTTGCTGCCATATTTTTCTCCTTCTTCTTCATAATATCTTTTGATTTTACTGTCGAATATGTTATCTTTTTAGCATAATAATGCTTTAACTCATTATAATATAAGACAATTCTTTGTCAATACAGTATTTTTACAACTTTCGTTATTTTTCGTTGTTTTTACAACGCTTTATAGTCATAAAGTATGTTATAATCTTAACAGGAGAAGGAAAAATACAGATCCTTCGTATAAAAGAGGAATTAAAAAACGAGGAGGAATCATTATGATAAAGATCGCAATGTTTGATACCAAACCTTATGATAAAGAAAGTTTCGAAAAGCTCAAGACTCCGGATACGGAGATCACCTACTTTGACACCAAGCTGGATCCCAAAACAGTTGAGTTGGCAAAGGACTTTGATTCGGTCATAGTTTTTGTCAACGATGAGCTGTCCAAAGAAGTCATAGACAAGTTATATGCCTACGGTGTCAGGCTCATCGCATTAAGATGTGCGGGCTTCAACAATGTGGACGTGAAGGCGGCCTATAAAAAGATCCATGTGGTCCGCGTTCCCGCCTACTCTCCGGAGGCTGTGGCGGAGCACGCCATCGCTATGCTCCTCACCTCTGTCAGACGGATACACAAGGCCTACAACCGCACCAGAGAATTTAATTTCAGCATCAACGGACTGGTAGGCTTCAACCTGCACGACAAGACCGTGGGCGTTGTGGGAATGGGTAAGATCGGAAAGGCTTTCGCAAAGATATGCCTTGGCTTCGGAATGAAGGTCATCGCCTACGATAAATATCCTTCCGAGATCCCGGGAGTCGAGTTCATGTCCCAGGAGGAAGTACTTAAGAACAGTGACATAATTTCTCTTCACTGCCCTCTTACCGAAGATAATCACCACCTGATCAACAAGGAATCCATCGCCCAAATGAAAAAGGGCGTTGTGATCATAAACACTTCCCGTGGCGGTCTCATAGACGCCGAGGCTCTGCTGGAAGGCATCAAGTCCAGACAGATAGGAGCTGCATGTCTGGATGTGTACGAAGAGGAATCGGATCTGTTCTTTGACGACCGTTCCGGTCATATCCTTCAGGATGACATCCTGGCA
Source organism: Lachnospiraceae bacterium (assembly GCA_017444675.1). Taxonomy (GTDB): domain Bacteria; phylum Bacillota; class Clostridia; order Lachnospirales; family Lachnospiraceae; genus RGIG3528. The sequence continues at coordinate 6,530 of JAFSWD010000154.1, read as the reverse complement.
CGACTTCTCTCCATGCCCAACGTGATCCTCACCTCTCACCAGGCTTTCCTTACAAGAGAAGCTCTGGAGGCCATAGCCGACACCACCCTGGCAAACATCCGCGGTTTCTTCGCAGGCGAAGATGTGCTTCCCAATGAAATATGCTACAAATGCGAAAAGGTAGCGGAATGCAAAGGCGCCGGCAGGAAAAAATGTTTCTGATAAAGTAAAAAGACCGGAGGGACAGGTCCTCCGGGTCAAAAAAGCAGACGGTTTACAATGTGCGTCTGCTTTTTAAATACTTAAAAGTTTCTTTTTCACCTTTTTCTGCCAGCATATTAAGGAGAAAAACCAATTTCTTTTCCGTATCCGGATGTATCTTCCAGAAGGAAGTCTCCCACTGCTGATACTTTAAGGGCTCATCCGGCTTATAATCCTTACCCATATAGACCTTGGTCGCCGCCAGCCTGTCGCAGAACATTTCTTTAATATATCTGTCGGGCATAGGCACCGGCTGCAATTCCTTGGTCACCGGATCCGCATCCGTCCAGTATTCGTAGTGGCGCTTATTTCTGCCCTTATGATGCATCCAGGCAGTGCTGTACCCCACGTCTTTTCTTTCATCTTTTATGGGAGAGTGTTTTCCCGTCCAATACTTTGCTCCGGGAATGAACTCCGAGGGTGAGTACTTGGACAGGTCGTGAAACAGGCCCTGAAAACCTATGCCTGCTTTAAAACAATATCTCATCACCAGATGTCTGTGTTTGGTTATGGTCCTGAAATGTCTGAAAGGATGCATATCTTTCTCCATTACAAAATGCTTTTATTAACGGGATACTCACCCCATTATTATGTCAAAAACTTCCTCCGCCGTGTCAACAATGAATTTGGGACCCAGCTTTTCCAAAGACTCTCTTGTCCTGAAGCCCCAGGTCACGGAAATGCAGTCAAGACCTGAATTTACGGCAGTTTCAAAATCCACGTTGGAATCACCGATATAAACCGCTTCTTCTTTTTTTGCTCCCATCTTGTCCAGCGCGGCCCAAACCATATCCGGCGCAGGCTTCTTGTTCACGCCTGCTCTCTCTCCTTCCGCATCGTCAAAAAAACCGGCAAAAAACACATCGCAAAGCTTCCTCATGACTGCATCTGCCTTGTTGGAAACACAGGCCAGCTTTATCCCCTTGTCCTTAAGTCTCTTAAGAAGCTCCGGGATCCCTGCATAGGGTCCGGTCATATCCATGCTGTGAGCAGAATAAAAAGGCATAAATGCGTCCAGCATCTTCTTTAAGGTTTCCTTATCGGTACCTTCGGGCGCGATCCTCTCCACCAGCTTCGGAATGCCGTTTCCCACGAACATCCTCACTTCATCCTTGGTCCTTCTTGGCATCCCCATCAGGTCAAGGGTGTAATTGCAGGCAACGGTCATATCATCAAGTGTATTAAGTATGGTGCCGTCCATGTCAAAGATGGCAACTTTATATCCGGGCATATCTTTCCTCCACGATTTAATTCTTTCAAGCCATGATTTTACCACAATGTTAAATTTTTCTCAAGAGTGATAAAATAGAAGGGAGGCGCCAATGGCACCTCCTAATTTTTTCATTATGTTCTGGAAAGCTGATAGTAGAAGCCCCTCTTTGCGATCAATTCCCCGTGGTTTCCCGATTCCATTATGCCCTTATTTCCTATGCAAAGGATCTGATCCGCATTTTTAACGGTGGAAAGTCTGTGAGCCACGATAAAAGTGGTCTTGTCCCTGGTAAGCTCATCCAGAGCTTCCTTTATGATCATTTCCGTTTCCGTATCTATGGCGCTGGTAGCCTCATCCATGATGATGATGGCCGGATTCTTTAAAACGATACGTGCAAAGCTTATCAACTGTCTTTCACCGGCGGAAAGGTCTGCCCCTCTCTCATCCAGCATGTGCTGATAGCCTCCCGGGAATCTCTCTATAAACTTGTCCGCATGGATCAGTTTTGCGCTCTCTATGCACTCTTCGTCCGTTGCATCCCATTTACCGTAACGGATATTGTCCATGATAGTGCCCTTAAATATGAAAGGATCCTGCATGAGCACTCCCACTTTGTCACGAAGGGAATGAAGTTTAATGTCGCGAACATCTATGCCTTCTATCTTAACCGAACCTGCCTTCACATCATAGAAACGGGTCAGCATATTGATAACAGTGGTCTTTCCCGCCCCCGTGTGCCCCACAAGAGCGATGGTCTTTCCCGGCTCCACATGGAGGTTAAAGTTCTCAAGTATGGTATTTCCTTCGTCATATTCAAAGGTCACATTTTCAAAATCAACCCTGCCCTTGACATCCTTAAGTTCCACAGCGCCTTCCTTGTCGGCGATATCCACGGGATAATCGATGGTGTCAAAGACCTGTTCCAGATTGGAGCTGACCTGTGCAAGCTCCTGGATGATGGTGGCGATCTGGGAGATGGGATCTCTGAAGGAAGACATATAGCTTGTAAACGTGATGACGGTTCCTGCTGTTACGCCCGGGCTTCCTCCCAGGATCAGGGCAAGTGCCACACCGTAGATCGCAAGGGTGCCCACATTCCAAAACCCCATGGTTATGGGGGAATTGAGTCTTGAAAGCACTACTATCCTCCACCAGGAACGGACACTCTTTTTATGGATCTCATCGTAAACAGATCTGTTTTTTTCGATACGACTGTAATTCTTTATGATCTGCTCACCCATGATGGATTCCACAAGGAAAGCGGATCTGTTGGAGTTTTTGGCTCTGAGATCGGTCCACTTCTTTGAGAGCACCCGCTTTAAAAGGGACATACAAACTATCATGGGAATAACGGTTGCAAATACCACCATAGTGAGAAGAGGGCTGAGGGACAGCATGAATACGCTGACCACCACCACCTTTACGATATATACCGCAAACATGAGCACATAGTTGGAAAAGAAGGATGCCAGTCCGTTAATATATTCCGTAACCCTTACCACGATCTTACCGTCGGGTCTGCTGTCGTAATAGTCGAAGGAAAGTTCCTGCAGGTGTTCGAAGATATCGGTACGCACCTTGGATATAATGGAAAAGCCCACCTTACCCATCTTCTTGGTCTGAATGTAGGAAACCGTGATCTCCACTATGGCCAGGAAGAACATACTGCCGCAAAGGAGCACCAATTGCTTGTAATCTTCGTTTACCACCACCTGATCCACTATGATCTTAAGCAACCTGGGAGGGATCAGGGAAGTAACGGATGAGATCAGAAGCAAGAGCCCCACCGCTATCACTGTCTTTTTAAAGGGCAGCACGTACTTTACGGTTCTCATCAATTGCTTAAGATCTATCTTTTTTTCTATTTTTTCATCTTGAAAGAAGGTATTTCTTTTAGCCATATCCAGCCTCTTTTTACAAAAGTTTTCTTAACCTGTTATATCTCCGTTTCCTTTTGGGACATCTGTATATTGTATACCTTGGCAAAGCTGCCGTTCTTTTTCATGAGTTCATCAAAGGTGCCTCTTTCCTCCACCTTTCCCTCTCTCATATACAGGATCTCATCACAGCCCGTTACCGATGAAAACCTGTGAGCGGTAATGATAAGTGTCTTTTCGGAAAACTTTTCATATATCTCATTTAAGAGCACTTTTTCGGTATTTACGTCCAGTGCGCTGGTGGAATCATCCAGTACAAACACCGGCGCATTCTTCAAGAAGCATCTGGCTATGGAGATCCTCTGCTTCTGCCCGCCGGATATGCCTATGCCTCTTTCTCCAATAATGGTCTGGTAGCCGTCTTCCAGCTTGTTTATGAAGCTCTCTGCCTGAGCGTGGACCGCTGCCTCCTTGACCAGTTTCTGATCCGCATAGGGTTTTGAAAAAGCAATATTGGATTCAACGGTGTTGGAGAAGAGAAAAGCATCCTGGAATACACAGGCGAACATATCCCTTAAGTTCTCCAGCTTGTATTCCTTTATGTCATGACCGTCTATGGTGATGCTTCCGGAGGTGATCTCCTTGATCCTTAAAAGACTCTTAAGGAGCACACTCTTTCCCGAACCTGTCTCTCCCACTATGCCCACCTTTTTGCCGTAGGGGATGGAAAGGGAAATGTCATCCAGGATCTTCTGCCCTTCGATCTCCAAAGTAACATTCTTCATTTCAATATTGGGAGTACCCGCATGCAGGCAGGCACATCCTTCGTCGGGGGTCTTGCTTTCCTTTTCCATGAAAAGCTTTAAGGCCCTTCCGGCTACAGTCTGCTGCTGCATGTTTACGATGTGGTTGTTTATGCTGTTGATGTTACTCATGAGTCTTACCACATAGCTGGAAGAAGCCAGGATGTAGCCCACGGTGAGGTTTCCTCTCATTACCAGAAAAGCCGCGATGGCGATGGTTCCCACATAGGCTATCTGCTTTATGACGTTCAAGGTCATTTCAATATTTGCCGTAAGACCCACCTGTTTTATGTTGGTGTCTCTTAAGGCCATATTTACCTTATCAAACTTTTTCTTTTCCAGTTCTTCATTTACAAAGGACCTTACTATCCTCACGCCGCTGATGTTTTCCTGAGTCGTTAGGTTAAGGGCCGCACTGTTGGATCTTATCTGAACAAAATTTTCTCTCGCCTTCTTCTTAAACACCAGCATGGTCCAGATCAATATGGGTGTCAGGAAAAGAGGGATGATGACAAAAGAGATATCTATGGTGGCGATCAGCACTATGGTAGCCACCAGCATGAAAATGGAATCTCCGAAATAAGGGATCCTGTGTGAGAACAGTTCCTTAAACATAATGGTATCGCTGTTAAGGATCTGCAAAAGTTCACCGGAATTGTACTCGCTTATGGTATCAGAATCCAGCTTCATCAGCTTGTCATAGGAAGCATATCTTAAGGTGGTCTCCAGATTCAATCCCACTTTCTCCTGGATCAGATCTCTCACATAGATCAGCCCTATCCTTATCACTACCAGCAGCATAAAAAATCCTGCCACGGACCAAAACAGCTCCATTGAATTAATCGAGCCGAATCTTCCCGTAAGCAGGAAATGAAACATACCGCCGCTGTCTTTTTCCACAACGGTGTTTTTAATGACAAAATCTATCAATATGCCCGATAAAAGGGGCAGCAGCAATTCGGTATATATGCCGATAAAACTGAGTATCTCAGCTATGATGGAAATAAAAAGATCTTTTTTGAAGTATTTAAATCCAAATTTTAATGTTTCCAAAATAAGCACCTCGTCCGTGTGTGGCAAGTGTTTTACCATTATTTAGAACTTTTCATCTTACGCTCAATTATACCACATAAAATCTGTAATACTACCGTTTTTTTGTTGTAAATTTATGGTGTTGTTCCCAATAAATGACATATAATCGGCGAAAATGAACCATGGGGACGGGGTTAGGGGTTCATTTTTTGAACCCCTAACCCCGTCCCCATGGTTCATTTCGTCTTATCGTTTTCCAAAAAGCTTTGAAACTCCCGTCTTAACCGCAGCATCTGCCACAGCCTTCGCAACCGCCTGATGAGCTCCCTTGTCATAGGCAAAGGGCAGGATGTGCTCTGTTGAAAGATCCTTTTCCGCATATTGGGCAATACCTTCCGCAGCCGCCATCATCATTTCGAAGTTTACCGTATTTGCACGAACATCCAATGCCCCTCTGAAAAGTCCGGGGAACACAAGCACGTTGTTGATCTGGTTGGGCTTGGTGGAGGAACCTGTTCCCACTATGAATGCACCTGCTTCAAGGGCATCTTCTCTCTCGATCTCCGGAACCGGATTTGCACAGGTGAATACAATGGCCTTATCGTTCATAGAAGCCACCATCTCCTTTGTAACCACGTGAGGTGCGGAAACTCCGATAAACACATCAGCTCCCTTCATGGCATCTGCCAGTGTGCCCTTAAGCATACCGCGATTGGTGACCTTGGCCAGCTCCGCCTGAACAGGGTTCATTTCCGGATTTCCCTCATAAAGCGTCCCGTATTTATCGCAGGAAATGATGTTTCTGATCCCGTATACATTAAGCAGAAAACGGGCAATGGCAATACCTGCGGCACCTGCTCCGTTGATGACCACCTTTACCTCTTCCTTTTTCTTTCCCGCCAGTTTCAGGGAATTGATGAGAGCAGCCGTCATTACAATGGCTGTTCCGTGCTGGTCGTCGTGGAAAACCGGGATATCCAGATCCTGTTTAAGTCTTGTTTCTATTTCAAAGCAGCGGGGTCCCGAAATATCTTCGAGATTGATCCCGCCCCAGGAGCCCGCAAAAAGCTCTATGGTCTTGATTATCTCTTCCGTGTCCTTGGAACGTATGCAAAGGGGATAAGCATCCACATCTCCGTATGCCTTAAAAAGTGCCGCTTTACCTTCCATTACGGGCATACCCGCTTCGGGACCGATATCTCCCAGACCCAGGATCGCAGTTCCGTCGGTTATTACAGGCACCGTGTTCCATCTTCTGGTCAGGTCATAGCTTTTCTCGACATCATCACGAATGGCAAGGCAAGGTTCAGCTACGCCGGGTGTATAGGCAAGAGAAAGCGCATCTCTTGAATCCACGGGTACGCG